>QIAK01000220.1:0-2863 GCA_003225515.1 Acidobacteriota bacterium
GTGCGCCACAACACCGCCGCCAAAAAAAGTATCGACGCGATGACGCGTGCGATCGAAGAATTGATCGGGGATCACGAAGTCCAAGGGCTTATGCTCTTCCTTCAACGACCCAACCGCCGAGATCGAGAGGATGCGTTCGACTCCGAGTTGCTTGAAGCCATGAATGTTGGCGCGAAAATTCAATTCGCTGGGCAGAATGCGATGGCCCCGTCCATGGCGCGCCAAAAACGCAACCTTCCGTCCCTCCAGAGTTCCGCACACGTAGGCCTCGGAGGGCACGCCGAACGGAGTCTTGACCCGCTGCTCCTTCACCCTGCTCAGTCCGGGCATCGAGTAGAGCCCGCTGCCACCAATGATTCCTATTTCCGCCTGTGCCAATCAGCCTCCAGAATGCCTGCGAACGTGCAAAGTCAAACCCGTGATTATACAGGACAAGAATCTGCATCCTTCGCGCACTGGCAAAGCGGTCGTGGCTCATTTTTAATTTCTGACGGCATTCTTCGCTGGTCGATGGCGTCATTCTGAGAGTAGCCGTTCTTCAGGCGGAACGAAGGATTTGCCGCTACGAGGCTGCGTGCAACGAGATACCCTCGGCCCGCTCGCAAAAAAGGCGGGCTCTTCGGGATGACTAATGAGATTCAGATTCACACTAAGCCACTACCTGGCAAAGCTGGCTTCGTCACCGGAACCCGACGGTCCCGCGTACCGAGCTACAATTCTGATTATGAACCTTGGTATCGCAGCATGTGCGTTCTGGTTGCTGTGCGGCATCGGGGCTGCGCAAGATAAGCCGGCCTCACAACCGAACTCCGTTACCGTGCCCGCTACCATCGATCACAATCGCGTTGTGATTAACGCCGAAGTCCCACGCGCCGACGGATCCACTGAACGCATTCGAGTGTGGATCGATAACGGCAATCCGGACCTAACTTTGTCACGCAGGCTGGCAACCGTACTCGGACTTGCCGTCTCCTGCAATGACCGCGAATGCACTTCACCGCCGCCGCGAGAGATCGTGATCGGCGGAGTGACGATCCCGCTCAACAGCGTCCAGCAGGCAAAGATTCCACTCAAGCCGGTCAATGCGGCTGCGGTGATGGCGCCGGGGATGAACGCCGAGATTAATCTGCCGTCGACCATTTTGCGCCACTACGACGTACTCATTGATTTCCCGGGACGAAAGTTTTCCATTGGCGCGCCAGGCACAGTTCATTTCAGAGGACCCAGCGGCAAAGTACAAATGAATCCGGAGAATGGGCTCATTCAGGTTCCCAGCCAGATCGAGAATAAGAAATACAATCTGGCGCTGGACATCGGCGCCAGCATCAGTTTTCTTTCCAACGAACTGTTCGACAAACTTGCTGGCGCTCATCCTGATTGGCCGCACATGACCGGCGCAGTCGGCTCTGCCAACATCTGGGGCCTCGACGACGAGCCGCAATGGAAGCTGATGCGATTGGATCGCGTGCAGTACGGACCGCTGTTCCTCACCAACGTTGCCTTCGTGGACTTTCCGAAAGACAGGATGGACTTTTTCGCCAAGCGCGCGGGCATCCCGACTGCAGGACTTCTTGGATCGAACGCGCTTCTCAATTACCGGGTGGGACTCGACTACGCTCACTCGACCGTTTACTTCGAATTTGGACGCATGTTCAACTTTCCGGAATTTGATGTCATTGGGCTAACGCTGCGTCCTGAAGATGATGGCCGGTTCACGATCCTTGGTATTGCGGAGTTCGAGGGGAAGCCGTCGCTGCCGCAAGGGACTGAGGGCATCGGACCCGGAGATCATCTCGTCGCGGTCGATAGCATTCCGGTTGCCGGTTCAACCATGGGACAGGTCTGGGCAATGCTCGGAGGCACGCCCGGGCAGGAACGCAAACTGACCATTGAGCGAGGCGGCAAGCAGTTCGCGGTGATGGCGAAAGTCCAACACTTTCTCGCGGAACTCCCCGACGAGAAAAAGGGCAAGAAGTCGAAGTAGCCGTAGTTATTGCGCCGCGGACCCAGCGCCAAATACTTCCCTCTCCAAAGTTGCCGTCGTCGTCGCATCCAGGCTTTCACTTACGAGTACCGTATCGCCGTGCTCCTCGATTACGACGGTTCCATCCTCAGTGCTCCAGACATGGCGACCGCTCAGGAGTTTACTCTTTGAATCAGCGTCTCGCTCAGTAGGTGCCTCAGCGGGGGAAGCTCCAAGTTCTTCCGTTTTCTTATAGCGATTCTTCAAGGCGCTGGCGTAGATCCCGGCGAACTCCGCCGCCTTATCCGCGTTCGACCAGCGCGATACGTAAAGCAGTCCCAGCGGGGCTGTGCCCGTTGAATCCGCCTTCGACTTTGCGGCGTAATAATATCCACCGCGCCATTCTGGGCAGAGTCGCTTCGCCGTTGGTTTTCCGGCATATTCTTCGATCAGCACGGAAACGTCGAACTCGCCCATCGCTCCGATGTCAAACTTTTGATAGTCCTTGAAATCGTGCTTGAAATCAGGCACCCGCAGCTGTTCGATCTTCTCGCCAGATAGATATGTGTCGGGCTGCATGATCTGGCGAGTGGTGTGCGGAGGGTTCTGAAGCACGCCGGCAAACGCCTTTTCTTTGCCCACTTTTCGCATTAACTCCACGACGAAGTTCAGGCCATAGCTGTAAGGAAATGTAAGGGACTCCTTCATGAAAATGGGAGCTTCATTGAATACCTTCGTGCTGGGGGAGCCCGTAACGGTTTCTTCTTCCATGGCAGTGACCAGTTCAGGTGAATCTACGATCGAGTGGTGTGTGGGTGCAATCGCATACTGAAACATGATCGCCTGCGCCTGGCCCTCGATTACAGCTTCGCGTGCATTGTCCATTTCGTCATTTTCAAT
>QIAK01000220.1:2895-3328 GCA_003225515.1 Acidobacteriota bacterium
TTTCGCCTTTCTTCATCCACTTCTGTAGACCGACTGCCTGATCCTGCAATGCATGCGTCAACTCGTGAGCCATAACTGGCTCCTGCTCTTCCATGGGCACCCAGTCGAGCAGATTCACCGTTCTTGTCTTGGGATCGTAGTATCCGGCGACTTCTTCTCGCAGCAGCGAGACCAGGAATGTTTCCAGATTGAAGTCACGAGGAAGAAGGCCGAATTTCTTCAATACCAGTTCCGACCGCCGCAAGCGTTTCGTGTCCTCGTCATTCAAATGCTTTGTAAGAAATGAGACGACTTCGTCGCGACTGGTCAGCTTCCGTTTTACTTCTCTCTTTATATGCAGCCCAGTCTGCTTGCTGTCGAAGTCCAGAATTTCATCGACCGAGTGGAAGAGCTCTTCAGCCTGACGCGGAGTGATCTTGATTTCGTCCTTTTC
>QIAK01000221.1 GCA_003225515.1 Acidobacteriota bacterium
CAGCGGCTTAAATCCGACCCGATCATACAAGTTATGGGCATCACGGGTAGTCAGGTTCCAACGCCGCAGTCCTTGTAGCGCGGGGTGCTGCACAATAAATTCCATCAGGGCCTTGCCGAGTCCCTGTCCGCGATAGGGCTCCAACACGAAAACATCGGCGATATATCCGTAGGTGGCGAAATCGCTGATCACCCGGGCAAATCCAACCTGCGAGCCGCTCTCATCATAAACGCCAAAGCACAGCGAGTTCTCGATCGATCGCGCCACAGTTTCCCGGGGAATGCCCTTGGCCCAGTAGGACTTTGTCAGAAATTCGTGAATCACATCCAGATCGAGCCGTGCCCGGTCGGTGCTGATCACAAATTCGCCGTGGCGGCACTCGTCGATGGTGATGGCTTGAGCAGGAATCATCTCTAAGATCCAAATCTTGAACCCCAACGGCACGAAGTACCACAAAGAAGAGCAACGATCGGTTTTCCTTCGTGATACTTCGTGGCCTTCGTGGTTCAAGCCTTCCTAAAACGCCGTCCGCAGAAACGATAGCAAGTGCCAGCCGTCCATGTATTTATATGGAGTCTCTCCGGTCGTGTAATGGCCGCAGGGCAGCACCACCACTTTATGATCGAGCCCGTGCCGCTCAAATTCTTCCACAGTCTGCCGTGAAAGCTCGGGCAGAAATGTCAGATCGTACTTCGCGTAAATGATCAGCGATTTCCGCGGCCAGCGGGCAAATTGCTTGAAATACGACATTGGGCTCACCGCCAGCCAGGCCTGCCGCAAGCGATGAAGATCGATCTGCTGCTCGATTCCCTGCCGGATGTGCCGGGTCGACTGCCCATGCCACACCACATCGGCAACATAGGTGGACGCATGATTAAACGCCGCCACGCTGATTCGCGGATCGTGGGCCGTGGCAATGAACGCATAGCACGAACCCAGGCTCGTGCCTACAATTCCGAGCTTGCTGTAGCCCTGGGTTTCGAGCCAATCGAAGCAGCTTCGAATATCGACCACGCCCTGCCGCACCGCATCCAGGGTGCGCGCGATGTTGGCAGAAACGGCGTAATCGGCACGGCTGATCTCGGCGGGCATGCGAATGTCGTGATACGGCATGCTCAGCCGCAATACCGAGATGCCCAGCATGTTCATCACGCGGCAAAGACTGTTATAAGCAACCGCATCCGAATTCCAATGCGGCAGCAGAACAATGGCGCGGCGCCCCTGCGCCGGAAACCAGCGTGCATTCACTACATTGTTTTCGGGATACGGACTCTTCACCGCCGATGTGAATCGCAGGAATTCCCCGAACGTACCCTTTACCTTGGCCTCAAGTTTCGGGTCAGGCACTTCCCGGGTAGAGAAAATTTGCACCTCGCGCCGCTCCAGACGAAAATCCGCGGGACGCGTGTAGGAATAAAATTCATCGCTGGCCGCGACAATGCGCCGGTTGAAATCGAGCATGTACCTCTCCGGATCGTCCGGCGTATGGCCGGGACGCCATCCGTTACGGCAAGGCCAGTCCCGCGTAAACTCGATGCCCCAATCCAGCGGACGCACCACGCGATTATTGTCCACCGACGTGAGCCGATGTTCCCAGTCATACATCCACTGTGCGTAGCGCGAGGGCATGGTCAACCCTCTAGTGTAACAAGCAGGGCAGCCGCTGGTTCAGGCGCGAACATGCAACGGTCGTATTTAGGAATTGAGCGGACGCTGGCGTCAGGCGTCCTGGGATATCCACGCCATTGAAACAACTAGCTGCTATACCTTCTCGGTACGCGTTTAGAAATGTTGCACAGGATTTCGTAGGGCGTACTGTTGGCCAGTTCCGCATGCTCCAGAGCGTCAACGCTTAATCCATCGCCCGCGCCGAGCAGGATCACTTCATCGCCCACGGCAACTCCGGGAATGCCAGTCACGTCGACCAGAGTGAGGTCCATGGAAATGCGGCCTACTATCGGCGCGTAATGTTCGCGCACGATCACGCGGCCACGATTCGAAAGTTGTCGATTGTACCCATCGGCGTAGCCCACGGGCAGCACGGCGACGTGAGCCGGAGCCTTGGTTACATAAGTTGCCCCGTAGCCCAGCGGCTGATTCGCCGCAAAGTCGCGCAAGGAAAGAATCCGCGTTTTCCAGGTCAGCACCGGCTTCACCGGCAGCCGCAGAGTGCCGCCGCTGACCTCGCGCCCGGCCCTCTGAAACGGCAGGTAGTAACCATAAAGCGCGACACCGGGCCGCACCATGGAATTCCAGGTTTCGCGTCGTGAAATGACCGCACCGGTATTTGCCACGTGCACGAACGTTGGCTCGAACCCCGCTTCGCCCACCATGCGACGGGCTACATCGAACGCGCGTTCCTGCTCGAAGACGCCAGGTGAGTCGACAGGCCCTCCAAAGCAAGATGCTTAGCGGCTTTGAGCGCGGTGAGCACCGAGGGAAGTTGTTCCACCGCAACTCCCAGCCGTCCCATCCCGGTATCGACCTTCAGATGCACCGGATGGCGCGCCACTCCCATCCGGGAGGCGGCAGTGTCGAGCAACTCGATTTGCCCCGGTTCCCAGACCGTGGGTGTGAGATGAAGGCGAACGATCTCGCTCTCTTCGCCGCGCCAGAAGCCTGTCATGAGCAGGATGTTGGCTCGAATGCCTGCTTCGCGCAGCGGGATGGCTTCATCGAGCGACGTAACTCCCAACCAGCGCGCGCCTTCCGCCTCCAGCGCGCGCGAACACTCGACCGCGCCATGACCGTAAGCATCCGCCTTCACAATGGCGCACACGGTCACGTTCGCTCCCACGTGCTTCTGCACCGTACGAAAGTTCTGCCGCAGCGCGC
>QIAK01000417.1:0-4299 GCA_003225515.1 Acidobacteriota bacterium
CGCTGGTGGGCTGCGTTATCGAAGGCGCGTCTGGGACTAAGTATGTGGACTTCATGCGGCAGAATGTTTTCATGCCGGCAAACATGGAGCACACGCAGGCGGACGATCGCTTTGCAATCATTCCGTACCGTACGCGCTTTTATCAGAAATCAGAGTCGGGCACGGTGGGCAACGCCGACTTCCTCGACTCCAGCTACAAGATTCCAGGTGGAGGGTGGCTGTCGTCAGCGGAGGACATGGCGCGGTTCGAAGCAGCGATTCTGAATGGCAAGCTGATCAATCGGCAGAGCCGCGAGCTTATGTGGACGCCGCTGAAGCCCTCGGACGGGTCGAAGGACACCTATGGTTTGGGATGGGGCGTCAGCGACGAGAGCGGGCTGGCGGTGGTCGGCCACACCGGCGGGCAGCAGGGTACGAGTACAGCCTTTTACATTTCTCCGGCACAGCGCGCCGGAGTCGTCGTGCTCACGAATATGGAAGATGTAAGCGCCGGCGACCTCGCCATCGAGATTATCAAAATCGTGCTGGGAACGACTGGAAACTCGCCCAAAAAATGAGGCTTGCTACGCGAGCAAGAAATGCTTCCTTCAATCGCTTAGTGTCCCGAGTGATAGGGATGGCCCTTCAGGATCGTGAACGCGCGGTAGACCTGCTCCAGCAGCACCACGCGCGCCAGTTCATGAGCCAGTGTCATCTTACCGAGCGAGATCGTCTGCTGCGCGGCGGCGCGGGCTGCGTCGCTGAAGCCGTCGGCGCCTCCGATCGCAAAAATCAGCGGTAGAGGGTTGCGGCCCTGATAATCTCCGAGAAACTTGGCGAACTGCTCGGAGGAAAATTCCTTGCCGCGGGAGTCAAGCAGGATCAGTGTGGATTTCGCGCTGGCCCTTGAGACTGCAGCGCGGCCGCTTACTTCTAATAATGAAGCTTCGTCGCGCAGCACGAGATTCTCAACCTGCACGTAACGTGCAATGCGTTTGAGATATTCGTCGGTGAGCGACTGAATCGCAGGCTCCTTCGTTTTCCCGATCCATGCGATCTTTATCTTCAATCTTCACCGCGACTTTGCCTCACCTGGTTCCGGAGGCGAATACGACGGACGCTCCGAATGCGATCTTGTCGCCATCGGAATAATGACGCAGAGCCGCATGAACCTCGGCATTGATTTTTGGCCACTGGTCGGAGGGGACCCGCTGCAGCATGGGACGGAACGGCACAGAAACGGATTGCGCGTATTCCCAGACGTCTTCGACCGGGCCGGCCCACGTCCACGGCAGAGTCTTCGTTTCTTGCTCGACGGAGCTGAAGCCTGCATCCTGCAAAAGTTTGGCGAGGCGGCCGGGAGCGGCGTAGCGAAAGGGATCGAGGCCTCCAGATTCGAGCAGCGGTCCGCCGATATGGCGGTGCACCACTCCCATCATGGTCTGCCAATAGGGCTGATCAAACGAGCCCCACGCCAGAAAGCAGGCCCGCGATCCCGGAACCAAAACGCGTCGCAGTTGCCGAAAAGCGAGGCCGGGATCGGTGAAGAACATTACGCCAAACCGAGAAGTGGCCAGATCGAAACTGTTCTCAGGGAAGGGCAGACTGTGGGCGTCACCTTGATACGTAGTGAAATTCGCGAGTCCGCGAGCCTGGGCGCGCTGCGCAGCGATTTCGAGCAGCCCCGCGCTAAGGTCAAGTGCGGTGACATGTCCGCTGGGCGCGACCCGCTGCGCCAGACTGATGGCGGGCTCGCCGGTGCCGCTGGCCAGGTCCAGCACTTTCATTCCGGGGGAGGGCTGCGCGTAGTCCACAAATGCATCGGTGACCGGTTGGCCCATGGCCGACGACTTAGCCTTCCACTTCTCAGAGGCGACGAGACGGTATTGCGATCCCCAATCTGCTTTGGAGTCTGGGATTGTGGTCATAGGTAGTCCCGCATCGACGTTCCAGCGCCAGGGGCTAGCTCTTACTCTTCGCCTTCTTCTTTGGGGCGGCACGCTTAGTCATGGCTGCCTTTGGCTTCTTCGGAGCTGGCTTCAGTTCGGCGACTTCGAGGCGCCGGGCAGTCTTCCACAGCCGTTCCAGATCATAAAATTTCCGGGCTTTTTCTGAGAACACATGGACCACAAAGTCGGTGTAATCGAGCAGCACCCATTCCGCCTGCTTGTAGCCCTCTATGTGTGCCGGGCGGATATCGGCGGCCTTCAGACGCATTTCCACCTCGTCGGCGATGGCTTGCACCTGCCGAGGATTCGTGCCGCTGCACAGAACGAAGTAATCAGTGAATGCTCCTGAACCCTTTTCCATTTCAAGGATACTGAGCTCTTCGGCCTTTTTTTCGAGGCAGGCTTGAATGGCTGCGGAGACTTGCTGTTTGAGTTCGCTCTTCTTCATTCAGGATTCATTGAGTCGTTTGTCGGTAGTCGGTCAGGGTTTCCATTGTAACCGACATAGATGAGGCGGCGGGATTGCGGAGTGCGACGCGCAAAAGGATGAGACCTGTGACATGGCTGCTAAGCGACTATTGATTCCAGACGTATAAGAAGTTGTCATCCGTGGCGGTTGCGACTTTGCGGCCCGCTTTCCGGGTGGCGCGATTCAGCGCCGAGCGCACCTTCTCTTTGCTCTCTATCAAATCTGCCAAAGGGACCTTTAACGCCATGCCTTGCTGCACTTGATCGAGGTCGGCAAGAATTTTGGAAACGATTTGTTTGTGCTTTCCATTTCGGCCCTGCGGGACATCCGGCACCGACATCGTCTTAAAGTTCATTGGATATTTCCTGCTCGAAGTACCCATCGCGCCCTCCAAACGCTAACCTAACGTATCGTTAACGTATCGAAACGTAATCGTATCGTCAAGTAAACGCCTCATCACCCAATCGCTTCCTGAAACAAAAGAGAAATTAGAAACCGTATTTTCAACAACATAGGCGAGCTAATCCTCGAAAAGTTTCGGGCCAAAGGATATGACCCGTATGACCGCAATCCTGCTAGTGTGAATGCAAGTTGAAGAGGAAATTCCAATGCTAAGGTCAAAAAGAAATTTCGAGCAGATTCCCATCGATGTGGTGAGAAGGATCATGCGAGAGCTCCACGAAAAGAAGCAGTCGGGGGCAACATGTCCGATATGCGGGAAAGACGTTCTTCTAGAAACGTGCAAGATTGATGAGTACGGACAGGGGATTCATGAGGACTGTGCTGTGGCGCGATTGGTTTCGAACCATTGCGCGGCTCCGGAATCAAGATCCTCGTCTCAGGCTCATTAAGACCATCACGCGAGAAATGTCCCAGCTGTGAAACACAGGTTCTTGCCGCATTACTCCAGAACGCATATTCGGGGTGTATAAGCCATGATCCCAGAAGACCGGCAGAAAATGAACGACCTCTGCAAGAGAATCCAGGAAGAAAAAGATCCCACCACGTTTGACCGCCTTATACGCGAACTGGACGAACTGCTCTCAAGAGAAGACCAGCAGATTCACCAGCAGTGGAAGAAGACGGGGTCGTGAGCAGGAAAGACTCGTTCGTAAGCCAAGAACGTTAGAAGCGCTACTGCTGGATGCAGTAGCACGCCTGCCTCATGCGGCTCTCGCGGGCTTGGTTAACCGGCCGATCACGTCCGCAGGGAACGACCATCGGAAACCGGCTTGCCGCCTTCAAACGAATTTGTTCATCTGCACGACCGTAGATTACTTCGCTGATTTCTTCGCTTCTGCGGCGGCGCGTTCGCGGAGCTTTGTCATTGTGGTGGCGGAGTGGTCTTTGCGATTGGTGTTCTTAGGACGGCGCTTCGTCTTCGTGCTGTAGTGATTTTGAGCCATGTTCTTCCTGTGTTCTCGGCGGTTTGGGGCGCCTGCCCTGATTGATTTCGAAAATTGCCGTTCAGTATTTAAGGTCTGCTCACTATCATACTGGGTCGTGGACTCTAACGCGATTGTGGCGATTGAGACGATTTATACAAGCCCATCTTCCTGATGTACTCCGCAACTGAGGGGTGGACGAAGCGGGCCAGCGACTTACCCGATGAGGCGGCTTGGCGGATCGCGGTCGCCGATGCGGGCTGACGCAGGTCATCAAGCAGGTGGATGGTTGCTCCAGACAGCACCAGGTCTCCGGTGGCGGCCTGTTTGTGAAATGGACGGGTCACCTCCGCACGCGGACGCAGGCGCTCGGGCAGAGCGTTGGCCACGTCGGCGAGTGAATATCCTGGACGGCTGGCGACAATGAATTCGCATTCGCGAAACAGCGCTTCGGCCTGGTGCCATTTGGAGATTTCGGCGAACGCGTCAATGCCTATCAACAGAAATAACTTGTCAG
>QIAK01000417.1:4448-25022 GCA_003225515.1 Acidobacteriota bacterium
ACCGGTGCAGGAAGAGCGAATGCGGCTGCCGCTGTTTATGGGGCGGAACGTTCGCAGGAACAAAGTGAACACGATGCAGTTTGTAGTGCTCCAGCGCCACCCGCGCCAGAGCCAGATGTCCGCGATGTACCGGATCGAAGGTGCCGCCGAAGAGTCCAATGTTCATGGAAGTGGCTTGCCCGAGTGTAACTCGCCCGCCTAGTGTCCGGATTCCCGAACCAAGATGCAAGCCGAATCATGATCGCACTGCCCGATCGGACGGTATCTCATACGACAATGGACATACAGAAGTTTCCTGATCGCTAAAACGAAATGAACTCCTGTAACGTTCCAGTTTCTTAATTTTAGAACTAGGATGACTGCATGCGAGTAACCCTCCCCCTACTCCGCATCCCGCCCGCTCGTGCCCCGATTCTGAGGTATGGGGTGGCCGTGCTGAGTACTGCACTGGCGCTCATTCCCACGATTTTGCTGGCAGATGTGTCGGAAAGCAGGCTCGCCCTGTTCGGCGTGGCCGTCATGGTAAGCGCCTGGTACGGGGGATGGAAGCCCGGAGTGGTGGCTACCTCCGTATTTCGCGCTGGCCGGGGAGCACAGCCCGGCGGAGTTGCGCACCGCCATCGTCCGCCTGTCGCTGTTCTTCTTTCTGGCCATGCTGATCTGCTGGCTGAATGCCGCCTTGCGGGCATCGCAAGAAAGTTTGCGGCGCTCGGAGCTTAACTTCCGGTCGCTCGTCACGAATGCGCCTTACGGAATTTGTCGCTGCGATTCCAAGGGCAAGATCCTGGATGCGAATCCTGCATTTCTCGAATTGCTGGGCCATACTTCGGTCGACGAATTGATTGGGCGGCACATCTTCGCGTTGTATGCGGACAACGACAAATGGTTCGATCTGGCCGATTTCCTGCGCTCTTCTGACCCGTTCAAGGGACTCACGGCGGAATGGAAGCGCAAGAACAATACGACGACTGTGGTTCGTGTGTCGGGACGCTCGGTGGAAAACGACGGCGAAGGTCTCGTGTTCGAACTCTTCGCCGAGGATATTACCGAGCGCCGCGCCCTGGAACAGCAACTACAACAGTCTCAGAAGATGGAGGCCGTAGGGCGACTGGCGGGCGGCATCGCGCATGATTTCAACAACCTTCTGATGGTTATTCTCGGCTATTCGGAATTCCTGTTGGAACGCTTGGGAGCCGAGCCGAACTTGCGCGGTCCGGCACAGGAAATTTCGAGCGCCGCCGAGCGCGCATCATCGCTGACGCGACAACTGCTGGCCTTCAGCCGCAAGCAGATGCTGGCTCCTCGCATCGTGAATCTGAACGACGTCGCTACGGAAAATTTGAAAATGCTGACCCGCATGATCGGTGAGGACATCGATCTGGTCATGGTTCCAAGTCCCAACCTGTGGCCGGTACGCGCCGATGCCGGTCAGATCGAGCAGGTCATCATGAATCTGGCGGTGAACGCGCGGGATGCGATGCCCTCTGGCGGAAAGCTCACGATCGAGACTTCAAATGTGACGCTCGATGAAGAATACGCGCGTTTTCATGCGCCTTTGCAGCCTGGCGACTACGTAATGGTCGCAATCAGCGACACCGGTGCAGGCATGGATACGGAAACGCAGTCGCATATCTTCGAGCCCTTTTTCACGACGAAGGGAACAAAAGGAACCGGCCTCGGATTATCCACGGTGTATGGCATCGTAAAACAGAGTGGAGGATACATCTGGGTTTTCAGCGAGGTGAACCGGGGCACGACGTTCAAGATCTACTTGCCGCGGGTAGCATCGAGCGGTGAGGCAACTGCCGCGCATGTGCCGTCGCCCATCGAGTACCGCAAAGTGGAACCGGGAACGGAAACTATCCTGCTGGTGGAAGATGAAGCGAATCTGCGCTACTTGGCGCGCCAGTATCTTGAAAAGCAGGGGTACAAGGTAATCGAAGCGGCGGATGGCGCTGTGGCGGTGCAGATTGCCGTGGCGCATGAAGGAGTGATCCACCTGCTGCTGACAGACGTGATCATGCCCGGGATGAACGGGCGCGAGTTAGCCCAGCGAGTTTCTGAAATTCGCCCCAACGTGAAAGTGCTTTACATGTCCGGGTACACGGAAAATGTGATCGGACACAACGGCATGCTGGATGCGGGCATACGCCTGCTTCAGAAGCCCTTTAACCTTCGCGACCTGAAACGAATCGTGCGCGAAGTGCTCGATGCAACTCCAACTCCCCCGGAGGTCACCATGTCCATGCAGTCTGCTGAACCGCTCCGCTCCACCCGCACCCGAGAGAATTCGCCTTTGCGCGCGCAAAGATTTCATCTTCACCTGCCGCTACGGTATAGGCGGCTGGGCGAGAATGATTGGCACGTAGGCACAACCGAAAACATCAGCCGCTCCGGCATGCTTTTCCAGGCCGACGAGCTTTTACAGCCCAACGCTCAACTGGAAATCAATCTTGTGCTTCCGGCGGAAATTGCCGGACTTTCGGCCACGGAAGTGGTGTGCCGTGGAGAAGTAGTGCGTACGGTTGAGCAGCAGGGACAGACATTGAGTCCGGCGCTGGCCGCGCGGATTCTGCAATATCACTTCCAGCACGGTCCGCTTCCGCGGGCCTGATGCCGCGGCTCAAAGATCCCAGCGCGAAGTTTGTGGGGAATGACGGAACGAGAGGCGGCCTTCGGGCCGCCTTTTCGACTATGCCTGTGGTTTTCAGCGAATCGGCTCAGTGCCTGCCGCGACCATTGCCAGATATTTGGAATACGAAAATACACGGTTCCTTCTGCCGCCCGTCATTTCTTTCGCGATGCCCAACCGGCTGAGATGTTCCAGCGCAGCGGTCACCGTGGGCACCGACAGGGCAAGCGCCTTTGACATCGCTCCGATATTCGCGATCGGCCGCTTTTGCATATATTCCTGAACGCGCAGCGCCGAAGACGATGCCCGGCCCAGAGCCGCGACCCTCCTTCTGTCCGTGGCAAACAGCGCCAAAGATCGCTTCACTGCCTGCGAGACCTCGCCGGCGGTGCTTTCGATTCCCTCCAGAAAAAAGCTCAGCCAATCCTCCCACGCGCCTTCGGTCCGCACCCGCTGCAGTAGTTGATAGTAGTGGTCGCGATGTGTCTTGAAAAAAAGGCTCAGATAGAGGAGTGGCTCGCGCAGAGCTTTTTTCTCGCAGAGCAGCAGCGTAATCAAAAGTCGGCCCAGCCTGCCGTTGCCATCAAGAAAGGGGTGGATCGACTCGAACTGAACATGAATCAGACCGAGCCTTACCAATAACGGCAGCGATTCGCTTTCGTCATGCAGGAACTTCTCAAACGGATCGAGGCACTCCATGAGCCGATTTGGAGGAGGAGGCACAAATTCCGCATTGCCCGGCCGCGTCCCGCCGATCCAGTTCTGTGATCGCCGGAATTCACCAGGAGTCTTGTTTGAGCCGCGGCCCCCTCTGAGCAGAATCGCATGCATCTCGCGAATCAACCGCAGAGAAAGCGGGAATCCGTTGCGCAGTCGGCGCAACCCGTGCTGCATCGCTGCCACATAATTCGAGACTTCTTCCACGTCGTCCACGGGTACACCTGGCGCCGCGTGGTTTTCAAAAAGCAACAACTCAGAAAGTGACGACTGCGTGCCCTCGATTTGCGAAGACAGCACGGCCTCTTTGCGGACGTAGGAATATAACAGCAGATTCGTATCGGGGGCGAGGCTTGAAAGGCCATCGAGACGGCCCACCGCCCGGTCGGCGCGCTCGATGCGTCCATGAAGCCGGCGAAGATCTACGGGAGGACGGGGCGGGAGCGGAACAGGAATGTAGGCCTTCACCGCTTCGCCGACCACACTGGTGGTGACGTACGATCCTGTCCTGGACCGAATCGGCTTGCTTAAGACCTCCCGTGTAGGCATAGAACGAACCTTTAATAAGAAAATCCGTTATTAAAGGATAACGCGATATCCTTTAATAAGGCAAATCCTTATTAAAGGTTCGCTTTTCAGGAAATCTATTCCACGGAAGGCGCGTGGCTGGATTCGGGCTGCTCGCGGAGGCGGGTGATCGCATCCGCCATCGCGTACTTCAATTCCTCGATCCCTTTGCCGGTCACGGCGGAGATCTCATACAGCTTCAGCTTGTGTTTCTTGCAATAGCGTTTTAGGGCGGCCAATTTGTCTTTGTTGACGGCATCGATCTTGGATGCGGCCATGATCATCGGCTTCTCATTCAGATGAGCCCCGAAGCTGGCAAGCTCGCCCAGAATCACTTCCACGTCCTTGGCGACATTCTGCCGACCGCTGGAATCGGAAACGTCCACGAGATGTACAAGCAGGCGGGTGCGCTCGATGTGCCGCAAGAACTGCGTGCCCAGTCCGGCGCCAGAGTGCGCGCCTTCGATCAATCCCGGAATATCCGCCACGACGAAGCTGACTTCATTTCTCGCATCACCCACGGCAACCACTCCCAGGTTGGGCTCGAGCGTGGTGAAAGGATAGTCGGCAATCTTGGGCCTCGCCGCCGAAATCCGCGAGATCAGCGTCGACTTGCCCACATTCGGATATCCGACAAGACCGACATCCGCGAGCAGCTTCAATTCGAGGCGATAAGTATGTTCCTCGCCCGGACGTCCTTCCTCATGTTCGCGTGGGGCCTGATGAACAGAGGTTGCAAAGCGCGCGTTACCGCGGCCGCCGCGTCCACCGCGAGCAATCACGATGCTCTGATCGGGTTCTGAAAACTCGAAGATCTTATCGCCGGTTTCGTCGTCGTACACAATGGTTCCAACGGGAACTTTCAGAGTTATGCCTTCCCCATCATGTCCGGTCTTGTTGGAACCTTCGCCGTGACGGCCGCGCTGGGCAGTATGCTCGGGATTGAAACGGAAATGAACGAGCGTGTTATGCCGCTCGCTCGACTCCATAACGATATCGCCCCCTTTACCGCCATCGCCACCGGAGGGACCGCCGCGGGGAACAAATTTTTCCCGTCGGAACGCGAGGCAGCCATTGCCGCCATCGCCAGCTTTGACCCGAATTTTTGCCTCATCGATAAACATGGGAAACCGTCGTTGGTCGTTCGTCGTCGGCCCTTGTCGTAGGCAGCGGTGTTAGTCGTTAACGGCACATCCCTGGATTCGCCGGCGCACGACCGACCAACCACGACCAAAACAAAAGCCTCGTCCCGAAGGCGAGGCCTTTTGCGAGGCGCTCTTGCCCCGCGAGCTTTTCGACAGCGAGACTTACTGTACTTCTACGGGCTCAACCATCACGAACTTGCCCATTTGTCCCTTGTTCAGGAACTTGATGCGTCCAGTGATTTTGGCAAATAGCGTGTCGTCTTTGCCGCGGCCTACGTTGAGACCGGGTTTCACGCGAGTGCCGCGCTGGCGAACAATGATGGTGCCGCCGGGCACGATTTGCCCGCCGAATGCCTTAAATCCAAGCCGCTGCGCGTTGGAGTCGCGCCCGTTTCGTGAAGTGCCTTGCCCTTTTTTATGTGCCATAAAACCTCAGTTGTCAGTGGCTGCTGGCCAGCTTGAAAAATTAGCGGGACGGCGACTAGCTTATCCCGGTTCTTACTTTTTCTTTGCGGCCGATTTCTTAGCCGCCTTTTTGGGTGCAGCTTTCTTTTTGGCCGAGCTCTTCTTGGCCTTTGGCTCCGCCTCGTGCGATTCTTCCTCGGCTGCCCTCACCTTTTTCGGCTTGGCTTCCTTCTTGGGAAGATCGGGGGCTTTGAAGCTCTGGCCGCCAAAAGCGATTTCAGAGATGCGAACCGCCGAATAGGCCTGCCGGTGTCCACGCAGCTTCTTGTACTGCTTCTTGCGCTTGTAATGGAAGACAAGGATCTTCGCGCCACGGCCTTCTTCGACGACATGGCCCACGACTCGCGCATCGGCTTGCTGACCGACCTGGCCCTCTTCGCCGGAAACGGCCACGACAGGGAATTCCACCTGTCCGTCGGTGCCGGTGCCCACTTTTTCCACTCGAATTACGTCTCCGGGCGCCACCCGGTACTGCTTTCCACCGGCGCGGATAACCGCGTACATGCGTCTGCCTCCGTCAAATGTCGTGAAATCAAGCCCTAAAAAGGAAATCGTAAAATGGAACTCTCCAAGCCAGACCACGTTGGGTCACTCAGGGCGCACACGGGCGCAACCAAGGGGCTTGCGAATTTCCTGTGCTTGCTGTGTTTTCCGCCTCGGCGCTTGAGCCAAGACAGGCGTACCCAGAACGGGTCCGCGAGTACAGGCAAACTCAAGTATTCTAACGTGCCCTGTCGAAATCGGTCAAACCAAATCCGGTGTGAAGACACCTCGGCTCCTATAAAGCGCTTGCGTTGTGCGGCAACTTGCGGCCGCTGTGAGGCGGCGCCCGCGGCGCCCGGACGCAAATTTGTCGTCGATTTTGCTGTTTTGCGCCTCGTATGCGAAAATTCCGCCGGATTCCCCTGGAGGAAAATCAATGCTCAAACGCTATTTAACCATTGCCATGTGCCTTCTCGCTTTGACTCTGTCCGGTTTCGCGCAAATGAAGAAGGCTGCGACCAAGAAGGTAGCGGCGGGCCCGGCGCCCGATAAGGCTCTGATGCAGAAAATATGGGACGGCTGGTCCACTCTCGATCCTGCCAATGTCGCGAAGTATTATGCGCCTGGTCCCCATACTTTCTTTGACATTGCTCCCCTGAAGTATGGCAGTTGGGACGAGTATGAGAAGGGCGTCAAAGGCGTATTAGCGGGTTACAAGAGCGCGAAATGCTCCGTAAACGACGACGCCACTGTCCATTCTCATGGCGACCTGGTCTGGGGCACGGCCACCATTGCGGAACAGATGACGACGAAGGCCGGAAAAGTGGAGATGGGAAATTTTCGCTGGACGGTGATCTGGGAGAATGTCGACGGCAAGTGGCTGATCGTGCACGAGCACGTCTCTGAGCCGCTTCAATAATCGAGGGCGAGGGGGGCAGGTCAGATTAAACATTGGTCGAGCGTGCCCGCCTGACCTGGCTCTCAGTATGACTTCCAGAAGAAGTACGCGGTCATGCCTGCGCCCACCAGCACGACAAAAACGCGGATCCAGGCTGGCGGTAATTTTTGGGCGTAATGAGCGCCCAGATAGCCTCCCGCAATTCCTCCAACGATCATTGGGATGCCGTGCTTCCAATACACAGCGCGGGCCACGATGAAGGTTACGACCGCAACGCCGTTGATGACGAAGCCCATGACGCTTTTCAGCGCGTTCATGGCATGAATATCCGTCATGCCGAGCGCTACCAGCATGGCGAGCATCACAATTCCCATCCCACCACCGAAATAACCTCCATAGATGGCGACGGCCAACTGAAAGAAAGTCGCCGCGGCGAGCGCAGTGTCACTGGCCTCACGGTCGAGAATGGATTGCCGTCCCGCGGACAGTTTTTTTCCGAAGGCAAAGAGCAAAGTAGCGCCCAGGGTGAGCCACGGAAGCAAGCGCATGAAGGTATGCGCCGGAGTTTTCAACAACAGAAACGCACCCGCCAATCCTCCTATGAAACTGGCGGCCAGGAACGGAACGAAAATGCGCCGCGGAACATCGAGATGCCTGCGATAAGCGCCTCCACTGGCTGCAGCGCCCGTCCATAGGGCGATCGTGTTCGTAGCGTTGGCGGGAATGGGCGGTACGCCCGTGAACAATAGCGCGGGAAAAGCGATGAAGCTGCCGCCGCCCGCGACGGCATTCAGAGCACCGCCGAGCACGCCGGCGAAAAAAAGAAAGATTGCGAATTGGAGCGGCAAGAAGCTAGATGTATCAGAAACCGCGCGGCCCGCCAAGGCAGATGACTTTTTGTGAGCTGCACCGTCAAAAAGTGTGAGGCAACATCATGGCGAGATTCCCTGGCGTGTTTCTCCTGTCCTTTCTAGCGATTTCATCATTTTTCGCACGGCATTCGAGTGCGCAGGCAGCGCCAAATCGCTGCGCAATGGCCCAGCAGAAACAACTCGACTTTTGGGTTGGCGAGTGGGATTTAACCTGGCCCGCACAAAAGGCCGGTGAAGTTGGCCATGGAACAAACAGCGTTCGTCGAATCCTCGACGGCTGCGTGGTGCAGGAGAATTTCTCTGGAGGAGATTCAATGCCGCTGCGCGGAATCAGCTTCTCCACCTTCGACGTAACCGGCAAATGGAAGCAGACTTGGGTGGACAATGAGGGCAGCTATCTCGACTTCATTGGCGAATTCAAAGACGGCCAGATGATATTACGGCGCGAGGCGACGCAGCCCAACGGCATCAAATTGCTGCAGCGAATGGTGTGGAAGAATATCGCAGCCAACGAACTGGACTGGAGCTGGGAAGCTTCACACGATGGTGGCAAGACCTGGCAAGTGCAGTGGCCGATCCATTACAAGCGCAAAAACTGAATCGCGCCTTATCGAATTACGTGTGTCACCTCGGTCAACAGCTTTTTCAATCCCAGCGTCCCACCTCAGTGTTGAACGGGAATGACGGTGAGAACGACGTCTTGATTCGCCTCTCCTGCAACGTCCGGAAGCAAGAGATGGAGAGCGCGTTTCTTCGGGTCGTAGGAAGTCTTCATTGTGGACGCGCCGTTTGAAAGCTTCGCATCGGCATCCGCATTGGGCCAATCATAAATTACAACTTCAAGCGCCTTCCACCAGGGAGCATACGATCCCTCACGCTGGCTGAAATTTACGCGTATCGAGTTGGCGTCGCTTTGGCAGGTGAGCTTCTGTCGAAGATATTCGCCGCGCTGATAGCGGAAGGTGTGGCCGTCATCGAAATAAAGGGAGCCGCTGCATTGGGGTCCGGGATAGACGTGCAATTCGAGGGGACCATCTGGAGTTTCGTCGGTGTTCTGAATCAAAGGTTGCATCGGCAAGATGCTGCCGCCGCGAACGTAAACCGGCATCGTTTCCAGTGGCGGATGGATATGGCTCGGCAGTTTGAGGGTACCTGCAGGAGCGGTGACGATCGTAGCGATCGAGGGTACGGGAGGTACAGAAGCCATTTTGGCTCCAGTCCAGAAGTCGTACCAGGAAGTGGTTCGCGGGAGGCCGACACTGTAGCCATCGAGCATCTCGGCGAACGGCGGAGGCGCGACCAGCAAACTCGGGCCCAACAGAAATTCGGTGTCGACATGTTCGATCCCACCAGAGCCCGGGGCGAAAATTTCAGGGAAGTCGAGGAATACAGGACGCATCAATGGTATTCCGGTGCGCGACGCTTCGTCAGCGAGCGAGTAAATGTAGGGAAGCAGGCGGTAACGGGTTTCAATGTAGCGGCGGCGAATCGCTTCCTGCTGCGGGCCATTGACCCAAAGCTCGTGTGGCAACGAGCCTTTGGTGGCATGATCGCGACAGAGCGGCGAGAAGGCAGCCATCTCCACCCATCGCGTCAGAAGATCGGGTTGGGGTGAACCATTGAATCCGCCGACATCTGCGCCCACAAAGGAAATTCCGCTGACCCCAAGATTAAGTACCATCTGCGTGGCGAGACGGAGATGGTTCCAAGTCGCGGAATTATCTCCGGTCCATGTGAACCCGTAACGCTGTCCTCCAGCGAAGGTGGCGCGGGTGAGGACAAATGGGCGATCGTCGGGGCGAAGCTTGAGCAGGCCCTCGTAAGTGGCGCGCGCGTTCTCCAGTCCAACGATGTTGTGGATTTCAGCGTGCGTGGCCGTGCGCGGAGCGAAGCCGGGTTCGTCGATGTGGTGAACGGCGTCCAGAGGCATGGTCATTCCCGGGCCGCTGAAGACCGATGGCTCACTCATGTCGTTCCAGAATCCAGCCACTCCGTCTTCGGCAAATTGATGGTAGAGGCCGCCCCACCATTCGCGAGTTTGAGCGCGGGTAAAATCGGGAAAAACTGCCGGGCCGGGCCAGACCACGCCGATGAAATCCGTCCCGTCGGGATTCTTGACGAAATGATTGCCTGCTTCGCCCGTATCGTAGGGAGAATATTTCTGGTTGGGGGCATGCGCGATGTGCATGTCGGTAATATTCACTAAACGGAAATGCTCTTTACGCAAATCGGAGACCAGGCCCTTGAAGTTCGGAAATGTCTCGGGATTCACCGTGAAAGGGCGATTCCTGTCCTGGTAGTCGATATCGAGATAAAGGACGTCGGAGGGAATCTTGTCGGCACGGAGATGGCGCGCGATGCCGCGAAGTTGTGATTCCGGAGTGTAGCTGTAGCGCGACTGCTGGAATCCGAGAGCCCACAGCGGAGGGAGCGGCGGCGTTCCGGTCAGGTAAGCGTAGCCTTCTACGACCTGTTTCGGCGTAGGGCCGTAGAGGACGTAATACTCAAGCGGGCCACCTTCCGAGCCGAACGAGATCGCGTCCCGCGCCTGCTTGCCGAAGTCGAACCAGGTTCGCCAGGTATTGTCCAGGAAGAGGCCATAACTGCGCGCGCCGTTGATCGCGAGGAAAAATGGGATCGCCTTGTACAGCGGATCAACCGACTCCTGCGGTGCGACATCTGTGTTCCAGAGCGTGAAAGCCTGATTTCTGCGGTCGAATGATCCTGTTTTGTCGCCGAGTCCGAAATAATGCTCGTCGCTTTGCTTGGAGATGGTGAAACCGCCCATTTGGAATCTTGTAGGACGGCCCACGGCGTCGGCCGAGATGATATTGCCGGCGAGATCACGAATCACGAGACGGAGCGGATTGCGCTCGACTCTTACGTCGAGTGACGCCGTATGGAATCCGACGGCGGAGTCGCTTTGAATCGGTTGGACGTCCACAGATTTACCGCGTGGACCTGGAAGCACGGCCCACGATTCATCCTCCGGAAGAGCGCCTGGGGAGATGCGAACTCGAATTATGTCGTCCCGCAGCGCGGTGATGCGCAAGGTTGCCGAGGCGGCCTGAATCTCAATGCCGTTCGGCAAATTCTTCGCGCTGGTAACCATTTCGAGTGTGGTTGTGGGCTGGGGTGTTTGTGCGGAAACAAGAGCCGCAGCAAGAATTGCTAATGAAAGATACGCAACTGCCCATCGCTGGGAAGGAATGAACATCGGGGAACTCTTTTCAAAAACGATATTCTGAGCAGCCCATCATACCAATCCTCGCAATAGGGGGCGGGTCAAACAGGTGGGGCCGCCGCTGCCATTGATGCAGATCTCGCTCCCGGGGAAGGTGCGGACATCGAATCCAGCGTGGCGCAGGCGAGCGTTCGTCTTTGAGTTCTCTTCGATGGCGAGAAGGCGCTTGGCGCCGAGAGCGAGCACATTGCACGCCAGTGTGTCGCGTTCGGAATCATCGATCGCAATAAACTGGAATCCGCGCGACTTGAGTAATTCCACCGTCTCAACGGCAAGCCACGGAAGGTCGACCAGAGCGGTCCGCTCATCGAGCAGGCTGATCAGCGACATCAAATGGAGACAGGCCTCCGGTCCAGGACCGTAGGGGAGCGGAGCCGAGAGAACCTCGATTCCCTTTGGCGCAAGTAAAGCGCGCATCTGCTCGATGCCAGCGGCATTGGTCCGGTACCCAGATCCAATCAGCAGTGTCTTGGAATCGAGCCAGACGATATCTCCGGCTTCCGTGGTACCCGGTGCCGTGATCGTGCCGAAGGTCGGAATACCCTGCGTCTCACACACAGAGCCGTGATGCCTGGCTTCAGCAACGCGATTCGCTTTTCCGGGATGCATGAGGATTAGCCCGAAGTCGGTGGCCAGCGATGCGTCGTGCGTGTATGCCGCATCCAGAGAGAGATGCTCACTGGCAGGCAGTTCGACAACTTCAGCGCCGGCGTTTTTTAATTCACTCACTAACGCGGAGTGCTGAGCCTGCGCTGCCTCGAATGCAGGAGCATGATGGAAGCCGAGTTCGCGCCACATGGAGACGCGCGGCGCCTGGTTCCATCCCGCGGTCCGTGGAGAGCACACCAGCACGCGCTGCAGGGTTCCGACCATAGAATGGCCGTTAAAAGCGAGGCTCGTTTCGGACGGTGCGGGCAGCGTGCGCCTCCTGCTTGCAAGCAAGTCAGGATAATTATAAAGCCTCGGCGGACTCGCTTTTTTCGGACAGTCCGGATGCGGAGTAGGATACCTCGGCATCTCGGGGCGGCATGAGGTTGCGTACCACATGCGGGTCTTTGCTTTTTCTCTTGCTCTGGGAACTGCGTTTACCAAGCCATTGTTTCAAGTGTTTGCGCGCGACAGGCGTGAGCTTCGAGAAGAAAAGTCCGGCGCGGCCCTGATCGCTGGCCCACATCACATCGGCGTAGCCCTGCAGGGTGATGTCCGTGCCGGGCAACACGCAGCGAAAAGCCAGATTGGAGCTCATGGGCACGGGATCAGTGGCCTGTATGGCCATACCGTGCTCGCCGATATCGATACTCACGCCGGGAAGCGTTCCGGTCTCGATCTCGAGGTACACCAATGTTTTCACTTCGTAACGCTCGGACTTACGCCGAGTGGTCTTCTTAATTTTCTTCTCTGCTTTGAGAGCTTCCTTGATCTGTTCCGGTTCAACGGGACGGTACAAAATCCGGCTCGCGCCAGATTGAAAAGCCTGGCCCGTGCCCGGCCACGCCCGGCTGGCTACCGCAAGCAGAACCGGCTTCTGACTGGGCGGTAGAAGAGTTGCCATGCGGATAATCTCCTCCGCACCGGGCAAATCAAAATCGACGATGAGCGTAGCGCAGCGGCCGGTCATCACCATCTCCAGTGCCGCTTGCCCTGACGGGCAGTTCACCATCTCGATATCGAGCTCTCCGAGAGTGGTCTCCAAGGTTTTTAACGATCGATCGTCGCGAGAAATCACCGCAGCAGACTGGCGCATGAGCTACAAAGTACGATCTCGGCTGGGCTTGGTAAATGTCACAGCGGTAATCGGGGGAGCGGTTACTGAAGAGCCCTGTAAATCACCAGGCGATTAGTGGTGAAGGCATGTCAGCTGAGCTAAATCCAGTCGAGGATCAAATCCTAATAAAGCGGACGGTGCAATCTGAGTAGATAAATCAGCAGAATGAATGGTGCCAGGAAAAGCAGAATTAACACTGAGCCCACGCCGACCACAAACAGCCAATCCTGCCAGGTATGCCGTTGCACCGATTGCTGGTCTCGCATGAGCAGGTTGTAGTTGCGGCGATTCGCTTTCCAGGCTACGTGGGCGAGATCTCCAACCACGGGTATGGCGCCAAGGGTATCTTCGATCGCAAGGTTGAGCATCATGCGCAATACGGTAATGCGCGCAGCCCCCCGTTTCCATGCGGAAAAAACAATGAAAAGAGAGGCAATCGCCGCGAGTGCATCACCGATTCCGGGAATCCAGCCAATGAGAGCATCCAATCCGAATCGAATCCCGGTGCCTGGAATTTCAAAGCGATCATCAAGCCAAGTCGCGATGAAATTGAGCTGCTCATCGGAGGCCGTCTCACGGATGGCCGGACTTTCCGAGACGGGAGGAAGGATTTCGCCACGAATGTAGGTCGGCTTTGGCATGGCGAAACGATTAGACGACCGGGAACAGCCTCAGGTTGCTCGCCAACAGACCGGGCAAGTTGCAGATCGTACCATTTTGAATTATGGCCGAAATTCCAATTTTTTCGTTGCGCCCATCTTTCTCAGGTTGCGCCATTCCGAGCGGAGCCGTTCTTCAGGCGAAGAGAGGAATCTCGCGGGGAGCAATACGGGGGATGCGCGAGATCCCTCCGCCCGCTGAAGAAAACGCGGGCGTTCGAGACGACTCATCCAAGAAAGAAATTTCAAACTGAGCCACTACCAAGTCTTTCCGCAGCGCGGGGACTGTTACGGCGCTGTTATAATCAGAAATTGCGCTCATGACTACGAAACGACTGATTCGGTCCACAACAGTTTTGTCGGTTCGCCGCGATGGCAAAGTCGTGCTCGCCGGCGACGGTCAGGTCACGTTGGGCGAGTCGGTGATCAAGCACACGGCCAAGAAGATTCGCCGGCTGTACAACGACAAGATCGTGGCTGGATTCGCCGGATCGACCGCGGACGCGTTTACGCTGTTCAGCCGGTTCGAGGCCAAACTGGAGCAATATCATGGCAATCTCGGCCGTGGCGCGGTGGAACTGGCTCGCGACTGGCGCACCGACAAGTTCCTGCGCCATCTGGAAGCGCTCCTGCTAGTGAGCGACAAGGAACAGACATTTCTGCTGAGCGGTCAAGGCGACGTCATCGAGCCTGACGGAGCTGTGGCGGCAATCGGCAGCGGCGGGCCTTACGCGCAAGCCGCCGCCCAGGCCCTGGCGGAACACACCGAACTCTCCGCCCGCCAAATCGCCGAAGAAGCAATGAAGATTGCGGGCAAGATGTGCATCTATACCAATGACAAGGTAACGATTGAAGAATTGTAGCGAGTCGCTGGTCGTTAGTCGTTAGTCTAGCCTAACCGCCAACCACTAACGACCAACTACCAACGACTGAATTATGGCCATATATCTTCCCTCCTCTGCTGAAGAAGAACAACTTGCGCTGGATGAACTGACTCCGCGCGAAATCGTGGTTGAACTCGATAAGCACGTGATCGGGCAGAAGAACGCCAAGCGTGCAGTGGCCATTGCGCTTCGGAACCGCATGCGGCGGCAGAAACTCTCTCCCGAACTCGCCGAAGAAATTATTCCCAAGAACATCATCATGATTGGCCCTACGGGCGTGGGTAAGACCGAGATCGCCCGGCGGCTGGCAAAGCTGACGAACTCACCTTTTCTTAAAGTAGAGGCGTCGAAATTTACCGAGGTCGGGTACGTCGGGCGCGACGTCGAATCGATGATTCGCGACCTGGTTGAAATCGCGATCGACATGGTGCGCGAGGAAAAGCCGATAAGGCCGAACTCAACGCAGAAGAACGGCTGCTGGATATTTTATTGCCTCCATCACCTCCGCTGCGCCCTGAGGCCAGTTCGACCGCCGGCGGCGTAGTGATTGATGGCAGCACCTCGCTGACCGAATCTTCAAGCCGGACGCGAGAGAAACTGCGGCAGCAGTTGCGCGAAGGAAAGCTGGATGACCGCACGGTGGAGATCGACGTGCGCGAACGCAACTTCCCTTCCTTTGAAATTCTCACCAATCAAGGCGCAGAGGAGATGGACGTCAACATTAAAGACATGTTGCCGAATATCTTCGGGCAGCGGACCAAGAAGCGGAAGATGAAAGTGAACGAGGCCTTCGAATACTTGATTCAGGAAGAAGAGCAACGGCTGATTGATATGGATCAAGTCACGCGTATGGCGATTGATCGCGTCGAGAACTCGGGCATCGTGTTCCTCGACGAGATCGACAAGATCGCCGGACGCGAAGGCGGCCATGGCCCTGACGTTTCACGGGAAGGCGTGCAGCGCGATATCCTGCCGATCGTCGAAGGAACCACCGTGAATACGCGCTATGGCATGGTGCGGACCGATCACATTCTGTTTATAGCGGCCGGAGCGTTTCACGTTTCGAAGCCGAGCGACTTGATTCCAGAGTTGCAGGGACGTTTTCCGATTCGCGTGGAGTTGCAGTCTTTGACGATGGAAGATTTTGTGCGAATTCTTACCGAGCCCAAGTCGTCGCTGGTGAAACAGTACACTGCTCTGCTTGAGACCGAAGGCGTGAAGCTGGAGTTTACGCCGGAAGCGCTGGATGAAATCGCGCACTTCGCCTTCCGGGTGAACGAGAGTACAGAGAACATCGGCGCGCGGCGGCTACATACGATCATGGAACGCGTGCTCGATGAATTGAGCTTCGATGCGCCAGAGAAGAAGGGCCAGTCAGTTACAATAGACGCAGATTACGTGCGCAAGATGCTGACTGACATCGTGAAGGATCAAGACTTATCGCGGTACATCCTGTAGGCCCATATTGTAGGGGCCCCTTCCAAGCTGGAAGCTTGAAATGTTGTGTGGGCGCGGACGACTCGTCCGCGTTCTTTTCATGCTGCTGTCGCGCACGAACCTTCTCTTCTCACGTCTGGTATCCTGCCCACGAATGAAAACTATCGATCGCAATCGCCTGCAGTCCCTGATGGCCCGCGAACAGAAGAAGTATGTCGACGAGCGTCCTAAGTCGAAGGCCCTCTTCGAGCGGGCGCGCAAGTCGCTGCTGGCGGGCGTTCCCATGAATTGGATGGTGAAATGGGCGGGCGCATTTCCGCCGTTTGTGCGCGAGGCGCAGGGTGGACACTTCTTCGACGTGGATGGGCATCGTTATGTCGATTTTTGTTTAGGAGATACGGGGTTGCCACGGTCAAGGCCGTGGAGGAACAGGCGCGGCGCGGAATCACCCTGATGCTGCCGGGCGAGGATGCGATTTTTGTAGCCGAGGAATTGCAAAAGCGATTTCAGTTGCCGTACTGGCAATTCGCGCTCACGGCCACAGACGCGAATCGCTTTTCGATTCGTCTGGCGCGGCAGATTACTGGGCGGCCGAAAATTCTGGTCTACAACTGGTGCTATCACGGAACCGTGGACGAAACCTTCATTACGCTTGAGCGCAATGGCGCCGCAGGGCCGCGGCCGGGAAACATTGGGCCGCCGGTGAATCCCGCAGTCACTACCAGGGTTGTGGAGTTCAATGATGCCGACGCGCTGGAGCGGGCGCTGGCTCCGGGCGATGTGGCTTGCGTGCTGGCTGAGCCCGCAATGACGAACGTTGGCATCGTACATGCGCAGCCGGGATATCACCAGGCATTGCGCGAACTCACGCGCAAGCACGGCACGCTGCTCATTCTTGATGAGACGCACACCATCTGCGCCGGACCGGGCGGGTACACCCGCGCGGAGAATCTCGAGCCTGACGTGCTGGTTTTTGGCAAGGCAATTGGGGCAGGCATTCCGGGCGCAGCTTACGGATTCTCGCAAGAAGTTGCCGATCGCATCGTCGCCAGGCAGGAACTGGAGAACTGCGACGTTGGAGGGATTGGAGGCACGCTGGCGGGGAACGCGCTTTCTCTCGCGGCTATGCGCGCCACGCTGACCAAGGTTCTTACCAAAGAGGCCTTCGACCGGATGATCCCGATGGCGGAACGCTGGACGGGCGGCGTCGCCAAGGCGATCGCGGATGCGGAACTTCCGTGGCACGTAACGCGATTGGGATGCAGGGCGGAATATCTATTTTCCGCAGAGAAGCCTAAAAACGGGATGCAGGCTCACGATGGAATGGATTTTGAACTCGAGCGCTTCATGCATCTCTACGCGATGAATCGCGGAATATTGCTCACTCCGTTTCACAACATGGCGCTGATGTCTCCGCAGACCGAGAACGAAGATATCGATAAACACACGAAAATTTTTCGCGAGGCAGTGACGGAAATCAGTGGATAGTGGGTCAATATTCAGCTCTCGTGATTACGCAGCGCGCCCAATGGATGACAAAGAGTAAGGGAACCGGTTCTGGTACTCTGGTTCCTTCCGCATGAAATTTCCTGCGAAGATACTGCCGGACTTGTGCGCGTTGCTCATGCTCACGGGGTGCGCCACGATTGCGCCGCCGCAGCCTCCGTCACTAGAGTTGCCGAAGCCTCCATCGGATTTAAGGGCTACACGCAAGGGAGAACGGGTGACTCTCACCTGGACTGCTCCCAACGTTACCACCGACAGGCAGACAGTGCGAAGTGTGGGTCCTACCAAAATCTGCCGAGGCCTTGAACAAAAGTTAAACCAGTGCGGGACGCCCGTGGGCGAGGCGCCCGCTCAGCCAACTCCCAACTTCGCGCAGAGTGCAAAGCAAAACAATACAAAACAAAACAACAAGAGATCGTTTACCGACTTACTCACACAGATTCCGGGCTACGGTTCCCCGGGAATCGCAACTTACGCCGTTGAAGCGCTGAACGCCGCAGGACGGGGTGCGGGGCTTTCGAATCAGGTGCACATGTCGCTTGCTCGCACTCTGCCACCGCCGCAGGATTTCGCGGCGCGGGTGACGGCGGAAGGGATTGTGCTGACCTGGATCGGCAGTGTTTCGCCAACGAACTCAGCCCAACCGGCGCACTACATCTACCGCATTTATCGACGCATGGAAGGCAGTCAGGAGCAAACTCGGACGGGTGAGATTCTCGCCGGAGACGAACCCAATTTCAGCTTTACTGATTCGAACATTCAGTGGGAAAAGACCTACGAATATCGCGCGGAAACCGTCACCGTGATTGCCCAGGAGAATCAGCCCGAAGTGCAGGTCGAAGTGCAGGTCGAAGGTGATGACACACCGGAAATCAAAGTATTCGCGCACGACATTTTTCCGCCCGCCGTTCCTTCGGGACTGCAGGCGGTAGCTTCTGGTCCGGGGCAAAAGACGTTCGTCGACCTGGTATGGGCTCCCGTGACCGACGCCGATCTTGATGGCTATAACATTTATCGTCACGAGGAAGGCTCACCTGCAGTGAAGGTGACCGCGGATCCAGTGAAAACGCCGGCTTACCGGGACGATTCAGTCGCGTCCGGCAAAAACTATTTGTACTCGGTCTCTGCCGTCGACGTTCGCGGGAACGAGAGTGGGCGATCGGAAGAAGCGGGCGAAAGGGTGCCGTGAGGAAATGATCAGAAAATATTTTCCGCGCTTGGGCGGCTCAATTTCCACAGATATGTTTAGATAGAGTGCGATGAAATATTGCCGATTTCAATTCAATGGCCAGGCCCAATACGGACTGGTTGAGTCCGTAGGCGGGCGGGACGCGATTGTGCGCGTGCTGCTCACCGCTCCTGAAGAGGCCGATGGAGATATGGAGAGTCTGCGCACGCGCCGCGTCGAGTCGATTCCGCTGGACGAAGCTGTGCTGCTGCCTCCGGTGCGACCGTCGAAAATTGTCTGCATCGGAAGGAATTATCGTGAACATGCCGCTGAACTGGGGCACGATGTGCCACTCGAGCCGCTGATATTCCTGAAAGCCACGTCTTCCCTACTATCGCCGGGTGCAATTGTCAGGCGGCCAAAGATTTCGCAACGGGTCGATCACGAAGGCGAACTTGGTGTGGTAATTGGCAAGACTTGTTATCAGCCGGCCGCGGACGCGGATATCCGGCAATACATCCTGGGATATACCTGCGTGAATGACGTAACTGCACGCGATCTGCAAAATAAAGATGGTCAGTGGAGCCGGGCTAAAGGTTTCGATACGTTCTGCCCGGTCGGGCCGGTGGTAACGGACGAAATCGATCCGTGGGCAGGGGTCGGGGTTTCAACCCGCGTCAATGGCGGCATTCGGCAGCAAGGCAATACGCGGGACTTTATTTTCAATCTGGATGTGGTGATCCGGCATATTGCGCAGGCTATGACTTTGTTTCCCGGCGACCTCATCCCCAGCGGAACGCCTGCGGGAGTGGGACCACTCGCGGCGGGAGATATCGTTGAGGTCAGCGTGGAAGGCGTGGGAACATTGCGGAATTCGGTTGCCGACGAATGAAATCTTTGTAGTTCAGAATCCACTCACTGGACGATATCCAAACAACGCTGCTGCAACATCCTGACGTGCTCAAGTAACTCTACTCTTGAGATGACTCCCGCAACTTGCCGCCAATCGCGGACTTCGTCCGCTGAACTTTCCCGAAAAATGTCGACACGGGCGAACTCCCTAGGAAAATTCTGCGTGCCTGCGCACGGATTCACAGATATCTTTTCGATCCGGCGTTGACTCGGCTAATGGCGCTTCTAGAATCGAAGTGGATCCCAACCAGGGACAAGAGAGAAAACAATGCCAGTTCAATCTCAAGAGCAAGAAACTCTCAACGTAAAACTCGTTCACTTCACAAAACAGAACTCGCCCGATGAGCCAGTGCAAGTCGCATTTTCCGTGGTCGATGAACAAGGGAAAGAGGAGATCATTACGGGCGAAATTCCCTACTCCTACGATCTTTTCCGCGTTTGCCAGGAGAACGGCTGGCTGAACATCCGGAGGGGAGTCGCTTCCATCCGCGAGAACCGGACCCAGCGTCGTGTAATGTCGGCGTAAATCGAACTCATCTAACCTAGCCGCGCCGCTCGTCCATCAGTGCGCTGGAATCCTGCAATCTGGTTCCAGCGCATTTTTAGCAGACCAGCCCCGAACGCTACTGCAACCGAAATCTCTCCCGGATCAATCTCTGCAGGCGAGGTTTATAGAGAAGGTCGTAGGCGAGTTCTTTGTCCGGGAACATCGCGAGAGCCGCGCGTTTCGCTCCGGCGGCCAATTCTGACGCTTCCTGCAAGGTAAGGTTCGGATCCTGGCTGATCACCGACGTCACCATACTCATCATTAATTGCAGGCGACGGATTTTCCGGGCTTCCTCTTCGCGCTCGTTGACGGACTGCTGCTCCCCTATCGGAAAATCTGGTTCATTCGTGGGCCGCCGGTGAATGTTCATGTGTGTCCCCCTCTTATGTCCCCACAGCTTTTGATGACGCGCCCCGGAACGGCGTTGCGGCCGTCTTTGTAGCCATTCTGCCGCAGTTACAGAAGAATGCAATACCCCGAAGGTGCCGTCAGAATTCCACTCCAATTGGATGTTCGCGCGCGCGATCGCTCCCGGGCTGATTCTCGCAACCGATGGAACTAACGCCGCATCCACTGCTTCTTGGATGCAACGCGCGGGTTCCGGGGGAGTAAAATTAACCTGTTCGAGGATTTCGGGCCGTCTGGTCCTAATCCAAAGTCGGAGACACTCATG
>QIAK01000417.1:25177-29350 GCA_003225515.1 Acidobacteriota bacterium
ATTCTGGTACGCGAAGAGGATGTCGACGAAGCGCGGCGTGTGATCGCGGAAGGACGCCGATCGAAACCCGACGACGATGAGACCGCCGAAATTTCTATTGTTGAGGATGAAGAGCCGCCACGGACGGCGTGACGGAATGGCCGTCGAGATAGAACGTGACGGCTCCATCCACATCGGTGCGATAGACGCGGGTTCCCGCATTCGCCAGACGGCCGAGAATCTCGATTCGCGGCAAGCCGAACGAATTGCCCGATCCTACCGAAATGATGGCGAATTCCGGCTTGGCCGAATCAACCAGTTCCTGAGTGGTCGCATTCGCGCTTCCGTGATGGCCGACCTTCACTAAATTCGCGCTCGGATGGTGCAAGGCTGTTACGCGGCGTTCTACCTGCTTTTCTGCATCACCCTCGAGCAGAACCGCCGAATTGCCAAAACTCACTCGCAGCACCATGGAATCATTGTTGGTTGGCCTGGAGCCGACGGGCCAGTCGTGCGGCGGGAATAGCACGTCGACGGTAGCTCCGCCGAAATCGAACTGATCGCCTTCCCAATGCCGCACCACTTTTATACCCAGGGTTTCAGCGGTACTAATAACGCTCTCGAGGGCGCGGCTCGGCGGCAGCAAACCTACCCACAATTCCTTCGGCCTGAAGTTTTTGAGAACTGCGATCATTCCACCAATGTGATCGGAATGCCCATGCGTGATGGCGACCGCATCAAGGCGCGAGATGCCGCGGGTCCAGAGATAGGGCGAGACGACATCTTCGCCGAAGTCGAGTTGCGAACCACTGGGGCCGATCGGGCCTCCGGCGTCGATCAGCAAAGTGCGTCCTTGCGGAGTGATGAGAAGCGTGGAGTCGCCCTCGCCGACATCGATTGAAGTCATTTCCAGCACTCCGGGATGCAGGCGCGGGGTCACCGGGTCGAATGTCAGCACCAGCGAGGCCGCAAGAATGGCCGCAAGACCCAACGCGGCGATTGACGCGCGCCGGCGAGCTGTGTACATCGCAAGCACGAGCGCCCCGGCCGCCAGCGTGATCATGACTGCCGATGGCATTGCAACCCGCAGGTCGGCCAGACGCAGAGTCCCCAGTCCACGAACCGTTCGGGTGATGACATGCAGCGCAACTGCCGTGAGAAGCACAGGCACTTTGGCCAGCCAGGGCGAAATGTAACCAAGCGCCACTGCGGCCGCCGCCGCGGGCATCGTCAACTGCGTCGCGGGCACAACCATCAGATTGGAAGGCAGTCCGATGGTAGTGGCGCGGTGAAAGTAATACGCCATCGGCAAGGCCAACCCTAACTGCAATACGGCTGAGATGAAGACCAGTTCCCAGGCTCCCAGAAAAAATGCCGTCGTGGAGCGAACTCCGCCATCAACTGCAACTCCACGCGGAACTGAGCGACCCGTGGAGGCAGCAGTGCAGCATAATCGTTGGAATCCCAATTCATCAGCGCCCGCTTCTGCAGTTGGGAAGTGCGCTGCAGCATGGGGATGCCGATGGCCGCGACAATGAGCACACAAATAAAAGTCATTTGAAAACTGGCTGTGAACAGCTGGCGCGGATCGAAGACCAGCAGACCCATCGCCGCTGCTGCCAGCGCGTTGAGCATGGCGCGGTCGCGGTACAGCAGGCGCGTGCCCAGATAGATTGCGCACATCAGGGTGGCCCGCCACACCGGAGCGCCAACATCGGTAGCGAAGGCGTAAACAACGCAAAACGCAACCGTCAGCAACGTCGCAGGAATATCGCTCATGCGCAGGCGGCGGAGCGTCCAGAACACCACAAAGCTCAGGATAGTGACATTCATTCCAGAGACGACCAGGACGTGATAAGTGCCGGATCGCTGAAAGTCGACGCGGGTATCGCGGTCAAGGAATGCGTCTTCTCCGATGAGCATGGCATCAATCAACGCGGCGTCGCGCGGAGCCCAGAGTTCATTCACTTTGGCCACAACACTGCGATGCAGGCGGCTGCGCCATTGCGCGAACCGGCCGCCGGAAAAGCCAGGGAGCAACTCGACATTTTCGATTTTCGCGGAGCCGAGCGCCGCGATGCCGCGATCGGCTAGATACCCTTGATAGTCGAACGCTCCGGGATTCCGAAAATTGCGCGGCACCCTGAGCTTGCACCAGAGACGGATCCGGTCGCCGTAGTGGAGCGCCGGCATCGATGCACCAACGAAGCCGGGCACATTTGCATCAAGATTCTCGCTAGCAATCGCCGCGTTCTGGCGCGGGCCATAAATGCCAAGTCGAACGCCGGAATGGATCGCTTGTCCTTGACCCGTCGCGGTTTCGACCTGTTCGGTTTCGATATCGACGGTCTGTTTGATTTCATTGAAGCCAGCCTGCTGTATCCGGCCGTCGCGCGTCACGTGGGCAACAATGTGAAGTTCTTGCCGGTCAGCGTAGCGCTCGATACTTGTGTCGACAACGGACGGTCCCTGTATTTGAATGTGAAGAGCGCCTGCAAAAAAGAATGCTCCCATCGCAATTGCCCATCCCAAGTGAGATCTTCGTCGAGAAAAATACGCCGCCGCGCCGACGAAGCCCACTGCCGCGACCACCCACCAGAGCACCGGCCTCCACAAGTAGACTCCGGCGATGATCCCGCAGGAGTAGGCGACCGCCGCCCAGAGTAGGGGCTCCCTCGGCGCTTTAAAGCGGAAAGCAGGGGGCGATGCTGGCGCGGAGGACGGGATCATAGACGTGAGCGATGCGACTTTTGGCCGGTCGTCGTCCGGGCATGCCCCGGGCCATTCCCCAGGAGCCTTACCTGACCAGATGTACAACGCTTTCCATGTGGTAGGTTTGCGGAAATAAGTCCACCAGGTGTACTTTCTCGACGCGATAATCGGCGGCGAGCAGTGGCACCAGATCGCGCGCCAGCGTTGCCGGATCGCACGACACGTAACAGATTCGTGGCGTGCCCAACTTCGCTAACCTTTGCGCAACGCGTTCTCCCAGGCCACTCCGGGGCGGGTCCACAATCACCAGGTCGGGCTTATGAACCTCATTCGAGACTACCGCGCCCTTCCCGGCCTTTTGCGGATTTTCCGCACGGGCCAGGTATTGCTCCGCCGTGGCCTGGACCACTTCTCCATTCGGGGGTTGATTGTAGGCAAGATCGGCTGAGGAAGTCTGTGACATCTCTACAGAAAATACGTGATGAAAGTCACCAGCTAGAGCTGTGGAAAACAGGCCAGCGCCGGCATAAAGGTCCAGCGCCAACTCTCCGGACTGTCCTGCGGTAACGATTTTTACCAACTCGTCGATGAGGTAACGGTTGGTCTGAAAGAACGATCCCGCGCTGACCCGGTATGCGGCTCGTTGCGTCTCATACATCAGAAATGCAGCGCCGGCAGTCACAAGAATTTCCTGCGCGCCCGCCTTGCGGTCGCCGGGATTCGGTTCGCGGAAAGCTACTACTCCGGCAATCTCTGACAGAGAGGATCGCCAATCCTCCGCCCACGATCGCACAGCGGCGCGGCGCGCGGTACGTGCGCAGTTTACTTCCACCAGCAGTTCCGTATCGGCTGCATTGGCGAAGAACTCGATTTCGCGCACACCGTCGGGGACCTTTCCCGCACGGCCGCTTTGCCACAGGGAGGCGATGCCGCGATTGATGAGTGGCGAACTGATGGGGCACTCCTCAACTCCCAGCAGTTCGTGCGACGCCATCTTGAAATATCCCGCAGTGAATGTTGGGCTGACTCGCACCTGCAGACGCGAGCGATTGCGATAATTCCATGGCGGGGAAGGATGGACCTCGATATCGAACGGAAGCTCAAGCTTCGCCATTCGCCGCAGGGTCTCGCGCAGAATCTCTTTCTTGCTCTCGAGTTGGTGATCGTAGCTGGCGTGCTGGTAATGGCATCCCCCGCAGCGCGCGAAGTAAGGACAGCCCGGTTGAATCCGGTGCCGAGAGGCCTCGACAATCGAGTCCGCTCGCGCTCGCGCGAAGCCCGGCTTCTGCTCTGTGACAGTGGCTTCGATGTTTTCACCGGCAAGAACAAAGGGAACGAACACGGCCTTGCCACGTCCATGGTCGTCCGCGAGTAGATGGGAGAGGCCATCGCCGCCATAAATCAGTTTTTCAATTGTAAGGAGCAAGTTCTGATTCTACGGTACGAGGCGAGGTGGACACGCCTCGTACGAAACAATACGTG
>QIAK01000417.1:29356-34053 GCA_003225515.1 Acidobacteriota bacterium
TCGGCCCGCGGCCGCGCCCGAGGCCCAGGCCCACTGAAAGTTGAAGCCGCCGAGCTGCCCGGTCACGTCCACGACTTCGCCAATGAAATACAGGCCGGGAACTTTGCGGCTCTCCATGGTCTTGGCTGAGAGTTCGTCGGTATCGATGCCGCCGCAAGTTACCTCAGCCTTCTCAAAGCCTTCGGTGCCCGCGGGGTGCATGGTCCAGGCATGCGCCTGACGTTCCAGATCGGCGAGTGCAGAACTCGTCCATGAAGCGGGCGCGTGCTCCTCGAGCCACCGATCGGCAAACCGCTGCGGCAGCGCTTTTCGGAACTCTGAGCGGAGAGTCGCCAGAGTTCGCGGCACTTTTGAATCGCCGAAGGTCGCCGTCAGATCTTTCCCTGGAGCGAGATCGATTTCAATGGATCGTGACTTATTCCAATACGACGAAATTTGCAGAATCGCGGGGCCGCTCAGGCCGCGATGAGTGATCAACATCTTCTCGCGAAAGTGTTGGCCGTTGCAGCCCGCGATCACCTCGGCAGAAACGCCCGTCAGATCGCAGTAGGCGGCGCGGTCTTTGGGTTCGAAAAGCAGCGGCACCAGCCCCGGTCGCGGCTCGCGAATCTTTATGCCGAACTGGCGTGCGAGGTCATAGCCAAAAGAAGTTGCGCCGATCTTCGGGATGGAAAGCCCTCCGGTGGCGACGACCAGAATGGGGGCGCGGAACTCGGCATTTGCAGTGTTCGCCACGAACTCTTTGGTGTGGCTAACCTGGTGGACTTTTGTGTTCAGGAAAATACCTGCGCCGGCGGACGAGCATTCCGCTTCGAGCATCACCAGGATGTCGCGAGCCGATCGGTCGCAAAACAATTGGCCGAGCGTCTTTTCGTGATAGGGAATGCGATGCTTTTCGACGAGTGCGATGAAATCCGCAGGCGTGTAGCGCGCCAGAGCTGATTTAGCAAAGTGCGGATTCGCCGATAGAAAATTATCGGGATAGCAATGGAGATTGGTGAAATTACAGCGCCCTCCGCCCGAAATAAGAATCTTCTTGCCCAGGCGATCGGCGTGCTCGAGAACCGCAACGCGCCGCCCGCGTTTGCCGGCCTCAATCGCGCACATCAGGCCCGCTGCGCCGCCGCCGAGAATGAGTGCGTCGAAAGTATGAGTCACGTTAGAGTGGACGGTCGCACCTCACATATAAAAAAGGCTGAGGCGCGGAACGCGATATTTCTCCAGCAAGCGCTGGTGCACGTACTGTCTTTGCAGTTGTTCGATCTGCGGCCCCGACATTTTACGCCGATAAGGAATCAGGTCGCGGTCCGCTTCGGCGCGGACGGTAACGATCTCCTCGTCGGAGGTTGATGCCAACAGCACCGCGAAAAGTCTTTCTTCAAGCACAGTCAATCGACGCTCCAAATCTTCCAAACGAGCCGTTGCCTTCTGTTCTATCTCTTCCGCCAACTGGCGCAGGGTCTGCGCCGCATCCCTGGCAACCGATCGCGCCGAAACTCCGGAACCCTCAGGCAAATGTGCGGCTTCCAGCAAGTCGGCGTTGCGCCGCAAAAAAGTGACAACTACCTCCGGTTCAAAGCCTTGCCCTGCTCGCGGTTTCGTCGCAGACGTCTCACCGGCCGCACCCACCGCCGCTTCCTTCATATCTTCGGTCGCGGCCAGCACGAGTTGCGAACAGTACGCCAGACTGTTCACTTTCTTCGTTTTGGATGGACGCTTGTCGTACTGGTCGAATGCGTTGTCGATGCCACGCAGCACCGCCTCGAGTGGAATGCCCGCATTCTTCCAGGTTTCAATCAGGGCCCAATCGAGCGCCGAAAGCAAAAGGCCGCCGCCCCGGCGTTGCAGATACCGATCTTCAATCTCGGTGAAGTAGTTGAAGTAATTTTCCACGGCAGGTCAGCGTGCAGAACGCGAAGGCGAAGTGGCGGGAGCGCCAGCGCCATTCTTCGATTTAGGCTGCGCAGCCTTTGATTCCGGCTTCGCTTCCGCGTTAGCCGCAGGCTTCAGCGAACCGGAATCTTTGCGCGACGAGCCATTGCGTTCCCAGATGATGCGCAAGCCCTCGAGAGTGAGGGAATCATCCACATTTTTAATGTACTTCGAACCGGTGCCGATCATCGGCCCGAGGCCTCCGGTCGCAATCACATGCGTTTGCTGGCCCAACTCCAGCAGCAACAGTTCGAGAATTCCGTCGACCAACCCGAGATATCCGTAGTAGAGGCCCGATTGCAGGCTGCCGACGGTGTTCGATCCGATCACGTGCGCCGGTTTGCGGATCTCGACCCGCGGCAGTCGCGCCGTCCGTTCGAAAAGCGCGTCTGCGGAAATTCCGATGCCGGGGCAAATCACTCCGCCCAGGTATTCACCTTTCCCCGAAACGCAGTCAAAGGTCGTAGCCGTGCCAAAGTCAACAATCACACAAGGCCCGCCATACTTTTCGAATGCTGCCACTGCGTTGACGATTCTGTCCGCGCCCACTTCGGCCGGGTTGTCATAATGCACCGGCATCCCGGTCTTTACGCCAGGCTCAATGTATAGCGGACGCAAATTGAAATAGCGCTCGCAGACCTGACGCAGCACCGGATCGAGGGGCGGCACAACTGACGAAATCACGATACCGTGAATGCCCTTCACTTCCAGCCCCGCCATCGAGAATAAATTGCGGAACAGCACTCCATATTCATCGACCGTGCTGGTGCGCGAGGTGGCAACCCGCCAGTTGGCCACGAGCCGCTCGTAACGCGGAGTCTCAGCGTGTTCTCGCGCTTCAGCCACACGCGCGAAGACTCCCAGCACCGTATTCGTGTTGCCGACGTCGATTACGAGAAGCATTCTCTAGCCTTTAACTGTTAACTGCCAGCGCCAATCCGCTCGCGCTCCCGAACGGTTCCGCTGAGAACAATTTGCAGACCGTGATTCGTTCGCACTTGCAAGAATCCGCGGGGATCGAGCCCCTCGGTCACTCCATCAAATGCGAAACCGTTCTCCTCGATGCGAACCGCCTTACCCTGTACCCAGGACGAACTCTCTGCGAAACGCCGGAGAATCGATTCGTGAGCATCGGAGTCTTCGAGCAGCTGCCGATATTCGCGGTCCAGCGATTTTAACAAAGCTGCCAGTAGCTCGACGCGCGACCACTCGCTTCCCGTGACCAGGCGCAGCGAAGTTGCGGGCAGATCCGTGGGGAAGCTTGGCTGATTCACGTTGATGCCGACGCCCACAACGATGTAGCGAATGCGTGTGGCCTCGGCATTCATCTCGGCCAGGATTCCGCAAACCTTCTTTCCATCGAGCATGACATCATTAGGCCACTTCAGATCGGCAATGACTCGCGAGTCGACGTGCTCGATGGCTGCGCGTACGGCGAGTCCGGTCGCCAGTGAAAGCGCCAGAACCTCCGAGGGAGGCAGAGTGGGCCGCAACACCACCGAACAATAAATTCCGCTGGATCGCGGAGACTGCCACGAATTGCCTCCGCGGCCGCGACCCGCAGTCTGCTCTTCCGCGAGAAACACGCTGCCTTCGGGTGCGCCTTCGGCGGCGGCAGCCATCGCGGCCGTGTTCGACGAGCCAACTTTATAGAAGTGATGCAGATGCGTATCAAAGATTGTGCCCCGCAAAAGCGGCCGAAGAATTTCCGGCAACAACAAATCCGGAACCGAGCGCAGCTGATATCCGGTTGCCGGATGACCGGCGACGTCGACGCCAAGTCCGCGCAACTGCTGAATGAGTCGCCAGACTTCTGAGCGAGTGGTAGAAATTTCCTCCGCGATCTTAGTTCCGCTGACAACGACCGTGGCGTGCTCCATCATAAGGCGGACAATCCGGCCGAGCCGGACATCGGTAGGCTGAGGCTGATGGGCGGCGGGACTCTTCGCCCGCGAGGACTGCTTACGAGATGTGCCGGACTTTGGGATGCCGAGATTATGCGCGATTTGCGACTAAACAACAATCGCCAGCGAAATCAGAATCAATAACCACGAAGAACACGAAGTCTCACGAAGTTCCAAGCTCGTTTGGCGTTCCTTCGTGAACCTTTGTGGTTAAAGCCTTTGACTCTCAAAGTCCTAGGCGGGAACAACGCGCATGCTCATGTCGGCGGCTTGCGGGGAATGCGTTAGCAGGCCGACTGAGATGAAGTCGACGCCTGTCTCCGCGTAAGCGCGAACATTATCCAGACGAATTCCGCCGGAGCATTCGACGGGAACATGGCGCGCTTGTGTCTGAACATCAGGCTGCGAACAGCGTTCGACGGCGCGCCGCACGTCCTCCACCGACATGTTGTCGAGAAGAATGGCTTCCCCGCCATGAACCAGCGCCAGTTCCAGTTCCTCCAGCGAACGCACTTCGACCTCGATGATTTGCGAGCCGCGGCGGTTACGCACAGCGTGTTCCAGAGCCGGAACAATTCCGCCGGCCAGCGCGATGTGATTATTTTTAATAAGAACGCCGTCCGACAAATCGAGGCGATGATTCTGACCTCCGCCCGAACGTACCGCATTCTTATCGATCACACGCAAGCCAGGAGCGGTCTTCCGCGTATCGAGAATGCGCGCCTTGGTCCCCGAAACGGCTTCCACGAACTTGCGTGTCACCGTTGCGATGCCGCTCATGCGCTGCAGAAAATTCAGAATAACCCGCTCACAAGAAAGAATGACCCGCGCATTGTGGCGAATGACGGCGACGGACTGTCC
>QIAK01000417.1:34105-36001 GCA_003225515.1 Acidobacteriota bacterium
AGGGCGGCATATACATCGAGAATGCGAGCAATGCATCCAATTCCCGACAGGATGCAATCCTGCTTCGACATGATTGTCGCAGAGGCTCGCTGGTTGGGATCGATGCAGGCGTAGCTCGTGGCATCGCGCGTTGCCCGGTCTTCGACCAGAGCGTTCTCGAGAATTGCGGTGCTGCGTCTTGAATTCCAGTCCATAAGAGCAGTTGTCAGGTGCTGGTCTTAAGTTCTTGTCCCTACTGACATCCCAGTTCTTTCAGCTTACTCCTCGTTTTCTCCTGTAGGACGATCAGTTCCTGCCCTCGCCTGCGCAAGCCCTCTACCACTTTTTCGGGAGCTTTAGCCAGAAACTGTTCGTTTCCAAGTTGCCTCTGGTTGTTGCCCAATTCTTTTTCGATTTTCTCCAAATCTTTTCTGAGCCGTTCGCACTCGGCGGCCATGTCGATTTTTCGTTCATAGATCACGTGTACATCGAAGCGCGCCGTTCCCCGCGCTGCGGCGCGATTCGCGAGAGAACTTTCCACGAACGTAATCTTTTCGGCATGTGCCAGGCGCTCGACTGCGCCGCGATTCTGCTCGATCATAGTGCGAATCGCAGGCTCATGCGCGAACACCTCTACCGGAACCTTCACCTTAGGCTCAACCTTCAGTTCCGCGCGCAGGTTGCGCACACTGACAATCAGATCCTGCAGGATCGCCATCTCAGTCTCTGCCTCGAGATCGAATTGTCTTTCATCCGCCTGCGGATATCCTGCCAGCGCAATCGACTTGAGCGGCGGCTTTCCTTCGTACATCGCCTGCCAGATCTCTTCCGTGATGAACGGCATCACGGGGTGCAACAGCCGCAGCGCGGCATCGAATAAATTGACCAGGTTCGCGCATGCCGCCTGCGCCGCGCTTTTGTCTGCGCCCTCATCGAACATGAGGCGCGGCTTGATCAGTTCCAGATACCAGTCGCAGAACTCGCCCCAGAAAAAATCATAGATGCGGTTGGCGGACTCGTGGAAGCGATAAGTTGCGAGTGCATCGTTCACATCAGCCGCAACCCGGTTGAATCGGGAAAGAACCCAGCGGTCTTCGAGCGTTGAAACCTGAAATCCCGCTATCCCCCGGTTTGTGCGGGGCGGATGCTGCTGTCCGCCTCCCGGCCGCAGCCCCGGCTCTACCCGATCCACATTCATGAACATGAACCGCGCCGCATTCCATATCTTGTTGGCGAACGCGCGATAGCCGTCGGTGCGGCTCTCGCTGAAGGCAATGTCGGTGCCGGGCGCTGCCATCGCGGCCAGCGTGAACCGGGTCGCGTCGGTGCCGAATCGCTCGATGATGTCGAGAGGATTAATCACATTGCCCTTCACCTTCGACATCTTCTCGCCATGCGCGTCGCGCACCAGCGCATGAATATAAACATGGCGAAAAGGAACGCTGTCGTCTTTCTTGTCTGCCCAGCCGTTCGCTTTTTTGATTGCCGCATCCTGCTCGTGCCCCTGCATAAAGTGCCAGCCGAACATGATCATGCGCGCCACCCAGAAAAACAAAATCTCATATGCCGTAATCAGCAGCGTCGTAGGATAGAACACCGCTTGATCCCGCGTCTTCTCCGGCCAGCCCAGCGTCGTGAACGGCAGCAATCCCGACGAGAACCAGGTGTCGAGCACATCGGTGACTTGCTCAAGTTCCCCGCCCCCGCACTTCGTGCACTTGGTCGGAGCCTGGCGCGCTACGATGACTTCCTTGCAGGCGCCATTGCTGCACGTCCACGCCGGAATGCGATGCCCCCACCACAACTGGCGCGAAATGCACCAATCGTAGATGTTGTTCATCCAGTTCAGATAAATCGTGCGGTAGTTGTCGGGAACGATGGTGATCTCGCCCGATTCCACGGCTTGGCGCGCCCGGT
>QIAK01000417.1:36008-37461 GCA_003225515.1 Acidobacteriota bacterium
ATCTTGATGAACCACTGCTCTGACAGCCGCGGCTCGATCACGGTTCCGCAGCGTTCGCACTTGCCCAACGAGAGCGCGTGATCTTTTTCGCCAACCAGAAATCCCTGTTCCTGCAGGTCGGCCAGCACGCGTTTACGCGCTGCAAACCGGTCCAGGCCGGCGTATGCTCCTGCGTTCGCGTTCATCCGGGCATGCTCGTCCATCACCGTAATCTGGGGCAGCTTGTGGCGCAGCCCGGCCTGAAAGTCATTGGGATCGTGCGCCGGAGTCACCTTCACCGCGCCCGTGCCGAACTCCGGCTGCGCCAGTTCGTCGGTGATTATGGGAATCTCGCGATTCATCAGCGGCAGCAGAACTTTCTTGCCATGCAGATGGATGTAGCGCTCGTCCTTCGCGTTCACCGCAATCGCAGTATCGCCCAACATCGTCTCTGGCCGCGTGGTCGCAACCGTGATGAACTCCGAGCTTCCCACCACGGGATAGCGGATCTCCCACAACTTTCCCGCAATCTCTTCGTGCTTCACTTCCAGATCTGAGATCGCGGTCTCATGCCACGGACACCAGTTCACGATGTAATTTCCGCGATAGATCAGGCCCTCTTCGTACAGCCGGACAAACACCTCGCGCACCGTGGACGAAAGTTTTTCGTCCATGGTGAAGTATTCGCGATCCCAGTCGACCGACGCGCCCAGGCGCTTCATCTGGTCGAGAATCGCGCCGCCGTAAAGCTTTTTCCATTCCCAGACGCGCTCGATAAACTTCTCGCGGCCCAGCTCGCGCCGCTTCTTGCCTTCTTTTTCGAGGTCCCGCTCCACCATCATCTGCGTGGCGATGCCGGCATGATCCGTTCCCGGCAGCCACAGCGTGACGAATCCGCGCATCCGGTGCCAGCGCACGATGATGTCCATCTGCGTCTGGTTGAGCATGTGACCCATGTGCAAGCGCCCGGTAACGTTGGGCGGAGGCAGCAGCAGCGTGAACACCGGCCGCGTCTCACCCTCCGCAGGCATGGCCACGGAGAAGAGTTTTTCCTGAATCCAATAGTCGGCCCAGCGCGTCTCAATCGCGCCCGGCTCGTAAGCTTTGGGCAATTCGTGCGGCATCTTGTGTGCGATGACGGGATTCAGACCACAGAATCCGCCAGCCGAAGCGTGACCTCTGATATTACAGGCGCAAGAAAAGAAGGGTCAAACGGGAACCGGAGGAGGTCGCGGCGCAGCGATGCGCGAGCGTACACAAGATGAAGGTGTAATGGCCTGATAACAACATTGCTCACATGTGGAGTAAGGGTGCACAATCCAATCTATTGGCTGAAGGCTTGCGATGCCTTCTCTCCTTTGGAGCTTTCAACTATGCACCGAAAAGCGCTGCTAGTTTTCATCGCCTGTGTGACCTCCTTAGCGACGGCCCAGAATGTCGGACGCATAACAGGCACCGTGCTGGACGAGCAAGG
>QIAK01000222.1:0-1559 GCA_003225515.1 Acidobacteriota bacterium
GGGGTCCGAGCGGGACGGTTGGCCGGGGTACGTATGCGCTGGTCGGACTTGTGGGGTTCGCGATCAAACACAATCTTGATCGGTTTGTAGCCAGTTACGTGTTTCATCGACCTTGGGGTCTGTTCAATTACTACGTTCCAGTACGCGAGGTCGCACGGATTACCGCACTGCCCGGCCGCGATGCCGTGTTCCTGGGGACCATGGTGGCGATGGCTCTGCCGTTCATATGGTTGGGTATCGTCATGACGATGAAGCGGCTACGCAGCGCCGCACTACCGCCGCAGTTGGTGGCGATGTTTTTCGCGCCATTCTTGAATCTCCTGTTTTTCCTGATCTTATGTTTATTGCCGGAGCGCGAAGCTCCGCCGAGTGGACTGAGGGCCGGACCGCAAAAGGAGTCCTCTTCCTCGCTAGCTCCAATCGTTCCGGAGAGCGCGCTCGGAAGTGCCGCGGTCGCGTTGCTGATTACGGTGCCGCTTGCAATTGCCGCGGCTGCACTCGGCGTAAGAGTGCTGACGAACTATGGTTGGGGATTATTTGTTGCGCTTCCCTTCACACTGGGGTTCGCGGCCGCATTCATTTATGGAATTCGACAGCCCCGCAGCGTGTGGGGTTGCGTGGGAGTCGCTACCCTGTCAATTGCGCTACTGGGCGGGGCGCTCATGGCAGTGGCGCTTGAGGGCCTCATCTGTCTCATCATGGCGATTCCTCTTGCGGTACCACTCGCGGCTTTTGGAGGCACTTGCGCATACGCGGTGCAGAAGCGGCGATGGCTTCAGAATGATGCTCCAGTGGTGCTCTCGGCCCTGCTCTTATTTGTTCCTGGATTTGAACTGGCGGAACATGCAGTGGCTACGAAGCCACCTGCTTTTGTGGTGCGATCCTTCATCGACGTGAAGGCCCCGCCGGAAAAAGTGTGGCGCGAGGTAGTTGCGTTTTCTGAGATCCCCCGGCCGACAGAGTGGATATTTCGCGCCGGCATCGCATATCCGATTCGCGCACAGATGCTGGGCAGCGGAGTCGGCGCGGAGCGGCACTGCGTGTTTTCGACTGGAGCATTTGTCGAACCAATCACGGTCTGGGACGAACCCCGTCTGCTGAAATTCTCGGTACGCTCGAATCCTGCGCCAATGGAGGAGTGGACTCCGTATCCGCACATCGATCCGCCGCATCTGCACGGGTTTATGGTTTCGAATGGCGGACAATTTTTGCTCACGCCATTGCCCAACGGAGGGACGAGGCTGGAGGGTACAACGTGGTACCGGCATGGATTGTGGCCGTCCGCGTACTGGTCAATCTGGTCCGACGCCATCGTTCACAAGATTCACATGCGTGTGCTCACGCATATTCGGGACGAAGCAGAGAGCGCGGCGCGATAAAGCACGCAGGAGGATCAGCCGAGAGCGCCGCTGGTCGGAGGGATCGCCCGTCGCATACAGCGTAGTAGCCTGAGATCCTTCGCTCCGCCTGAAGAACGGCTCCGCTCAGGATGACCCATTGGACGCAGGGGCCTTTCACCACAGAGGACAACGAAGGAACACCGGGAGACCTGGATCTCG
>QIAK01000222.1:1701-4758 GCA_003225515.1 Acidobacteriota bacterium
TCACCGTAAGGATGGTCGAATCCCGCGCCGTTTTGATAGTCGCGGTAGGGAGTCGGTTGAGTCATAGCGGATTCGCCACTCCAGTTGGTTGCACCGTTGGCGCTAGCACGCTCATAAACATTCCAGGTGCCGCACTGCCCGGTTGAACTCGAACTGTTGCAGGTGTAATTGCCTCCCGCGGAAGCGCGATTGTCCATCCAGATTACCTTGACGTTTGTAGAAGTCGCCGCGATGGAGGGAAATCCGTGCCACACGCCAGCCGGGGCGAGCGAGAGTTGGCTGCCATTGGGCCATGACGATGGGTTATATGCGATATTCCAGGTCGCGCCGGCGGTGTCGGAATACTTGGTGTAGATGCGTTGGGGCGCACCTGATGATACTGCGCCCGCGTTATAGACGACAATCACACGATCGTTGGCGGGAGGAGTCTTGGCCTGAGTTGCAATCTGGATCGATCCACCCCAGTAGTCCCACCCGGCGCCGGTGACTTGAGGACCGCCTTGGCTCTCATCCACAGTGGTTACCGAGTAGGTTGCAAAGAGATTATTGGAACGCTGGAGATAGAAAATAGTTGGGCCGGTGCCGTTGTTAGTGGTGCCCGACCACGCGTAATAGGCATTGCCTTGAGAATCGATGCTGCTAGCAATGTTTACTTGCTGTGAGGTGAAAGTTGCGCCGCCATTGGTGCTGACGCTGACGTGCTGCTTGCCGCCATTCTCGAAGGCGACCATTATGTTGTTGTTTTTGTCGACCAGCAACATGTCTTTGTCGCCTCTGCCGGCATTGGTCACATCCACGGGAGCGCTCCAGGTCACGCCATGATCGTCAGAGTAAATGAGTTCGATCGGGGTGTACTGAGTGTTGCCATCCATGTAGCTGGCGTACAGGCGGTGATTGGCGCCCACGGCAAGTTGCGCATCGACGTCGTTGCCTTGCACGGGACAGCGCGGGATCGTCACTGGACCCCATGTCGTGCCGCCATCGGTCGAGGACTGAAAGTACATGTAGGAACTCGTGCTCTTGTGTCCCGCACCTTTGAAGGGCATGCAAGTGGCGCCGGAAGAATCTTTATAGGTAGTCGCGAGATAGTGTGGCCAAAAGGCGTAAACGTAATTGCCATCCGCCAGAATTGCGGGTTCCCAGTCTTCGCCCGTGTTGTCTCCTAAACGGTGGGATGTGATCTGAGCGAATGCTGAAAGTGTGGACAGCAGAAACAGCACGATCAAGGGGTTGTGCCGCAGGTTGATCATCAGTTTTCTCCAAGCGTGCTCGAAGTGGTGAAGCAGCGTTCGCGGGCGACAGCGATTTGCGACTTTGAAAAGCGCGACGAGTATACGCCCGGTTTAAAACCCCGCAAGGGGTTTAATTTCGATTCGGGGTCTAAAGTCTCTAGCTACTGAGTTTTCCCTATTGACACCATTATCGACAGCCTTCAATATTCATGCGTTTTATTAAAACCGTTCACTATGAGGTGTCCAGATGCCAGTTGCCCGCAGGCAGTCTGTTTCCTCTCGCATTTTGTCTCACTTCTTCATCGTGGCGTTTAGCACGATCGCAATCGCCGAGGTGCACCAGGCGGCACGCGGTAGCTCTGCTTATATCCGCGTGAATCAAGTGGGGTACGCCAGCAGTTCCACGAAGCGTGCGTATTTGATGGCGAGTGGGGCTGAAACCGGAGCCACATTCGCGGTAAAGAATTCCAGCGGGACCACGGTCTATTCGGCATCGGTGGGAACGAGTCTTGGATCGTGGGGGACATTCAATGCCGTGTACGCGCTCGATTTCGATTCAGTGTCGGCAACCGGGGCCTACACGATTGCAGTTGCGTCTCCGATCGCAGCCACCTCACCGTCATTCAAGATCGACACAGCCGCGAATCTCTACGCGACGCCTTTGGCAAACTCTCTTTTCTACTATGAAACTTCGCGCGACGGACCGAACTATATTCCAAACGCTTTACGTAGCGCGCCTGGGCATCTGAACGATGAAAGCGCCAGCGTGTATTTCACGCCGAGTTTCACCAAGAATGACAGTGCGGGAGCGCTGACGGCTACCGGCGCGGTGATTGACGCCTCCGGCGGCTGGTGGGACGCGGGCGACTACATGAAGTTCGTCGAGACCCACAGCTATACCGTCGGCATGATGCTGACCGGAGTGCGCGACTTTCCGGGGCAGATGGGCTCGGGATCGAGCGCCTCGAACTTCACCGCCGAAGCGCAGTTCGGCCTGGACTGGCTGCAAAAAATGTGGGCCGACAGCACGAAGACTCTCTATTACCAGGTCGCGGTGGCTTCCGGCGGGCATAACTATGTGGGCGATCATGACATCTGGCGGCTGCCGCAGGCCGACGACAACTACCAGGGCTGCGCGTCGCCGTATCAATACATATGCCACCGGCCGGTATTTCAAAACCCCGCAGGAGGATCGGGCGCGCCGATCAGCCCCAACATCGCGGGACGTCTCGCCGCCGATTTCGCTCTCTGCTACAAAGTATTTGCCGCCAGTAATGCGGCCTATGCCAATCAGTGCCTGCTTTCCGCGGAACATATTTTCGATCTGGCGAATACGGCGCCGACCGGAAATCTGCTGACCGTGGGCCCGTTTGATTTCTATCCCGAAACCGAATGGCGGGATGACATGGAATGGGGGGCGACCGAGTTGTACTTCGCCCTGCAGGGTGCGAGCAGCCTGCCGGCCGGACTGCCGCATACCGATCCCATGTACTACCTTCCGAAAGCGGCGACCTGGGCCAATGCCTATATCACGGGTCCGAATGACGCAGCCGACACGTTGAACCTTTACGACGTGAGCGGCCTCGCGCACTTCGAGTTGTACCGCGCCATCGTGCTGGCCGGAAATCCTTCGGGACTCGCAACCTCAGAAGCCGCTCTGCTGGCCGATCTGAAGAAGCAACTCGATAAGGCGGTCACGCAGGCAGGCACGGATGCGTTTGGTTTCGGATTCACATGGAGCAACTGGGACACCACTTCGCATGGCGGCGGTCTGGTGGTTATGGCGAACGAGTACGACAATTTGAGCAGTTCAACCACGTATGCG
>QIAK01000222.1:4852-8462 GCA_003225515.1 Acidobacteriota bacterium
CATGCAGCATCAGGTCACGAATCTCGTCGATATGCCGCCGAACGGGCCTCCATTCCTTTATGGCGCAGTGGTGGAGGGTCCGAACGCGTCGGCGACCAAAGGAGCTGTGACCAACATGGTGCCCTGTCCACCCAATGGCGTGGATCAGTTCGCCGCGTTCAATGGAAACGGTTCCGTATATCAGGACAACGTCCAATCCTACGACACGGTTGAGCCGGCAATCGACCTCGCCGCCTCGTCGTTTCTAGGATTCGCGTGGGAAATCGCCGGAGCGCCGTCCGGAACTCCATAGGCTCTAAAGCTTCAGTCCAAATTCCCACCCTGTCGCATAAAACGCGACAAGGTGGGGCCCCCATTTCGATAAAGGAGATCGCAATGACTCGGAGAATGATTTTTCTGCTGGTACTTGGAATATTGTCCGGAGCCGCCAGCGCTCAAACTCAAATGCAGATTTATGGCGCCTGGCACTGCTATACGGACGGTTGCAGTTGGGCATCGGTCCCCAACATGACAACCTTTGATACTGACAACCGATGGTTGATCGATCGCAACATGAATGGCACATATCAGCCGTCAGTGAACCTCGTCATCTTGAGCTTTGTCGATCCCGTCAAGCTGATGAATCTGACCAACGATTCGGGCGACGTCAACGGCATCCCCGTCGGCATGAACACGGCGGTGATCAACTACTTTCAGAGTCGGGGCGTGCGCGTGATGTTCTCGATTGGCGGAGCGAGTTATAAAAAAAACTGGGACAAGGCCCTCGGCAGCAATCCAACCCAGCTGGGCATCAACGCCGCCAATGCCGCCAAGCAATTCAATGTCGGAATGGAAATTGATTATGAAAACAGCAGCACCCCGAATACATCTGGATTGCAGCAGTTCGTCAGCGCCTATCGCTCACAGATTCCCTATGACGCCAGTGGCTCGAACTACGCCGCCCGGCTCACCATCGATATAGGAGATGGCGACACGTACCTGACCAAGCTAGCGGGGTATGCAGTCGCGAATTGGCTGCAGACCGGCGCGCCGGTGCTCGATTACGCTAACGCCATGGTGGGCTCGCAAAAAACGAGCGTAGCGACGCTGGAATCAGGCTGGCAGCAGCATGTGGATGGGTATGGGACGTCGGTGCCGCCGCAAGCGCCTGCCAAGCTGACCGGAAGCCTGTGGCTGGTCGGTGGCCAGCCGAATTGCGATAACTTCAGCAACTCCGATCAGAACACGGCTGCCAGTTTCGTTGAGAATCTGAAGCCGGCAGGCGCAGGCACAACGACAGGCATGCTCGGCTATATGTTCTGGGCCGCCGGATGTCAGGGCAACGGCACGGGCTGCACCTTTCCGCCCAACACTTGCGAGAACGGAATGGGAGGCGCTATGACTGCTTTCACCATCCCGGTTCCGATGCCGGCGCTTCGGCAAAATTAGCGGTTCGGAATCCGCCATCGAACGCTTCGCGGGACGGACGAATGCGTCCGTCCCTACATTTTTCATCGCGGCCACAGCCAGCCGAAGGTCCCCGCGGTCAGCAGAGCGTAAACCAATCCATCGATCACCTCTTTGCTGGTGAAGCTCCAGGTCTGCCCCTTCCAGATGGCGTTGCTGATCGTTCCCAGTCCGTAGGCGAGGAACGCAGCTGTCCCTACGACGCGGAAGACTACCCGGTAGTTTGCTCCGGCCGCGACGGTGTGGGCCGCTAGATAGGCGACAAAGAATCCGATGAGCAGGCAGTATCCGAACCACAGGCCGAGGAATTTCGGCATGGCAGGCGGGCCGCTGGGAAATATGGTCATCATTCCGACGGGCCCTTGATTGTATTTTTCGATGGTGGCCGGGGATTTCATGTCCTTGTGGGTGGTGAACGGGAAGATGTAGAGTCCGCGCTTGAGGCCGGCGGCGCGCAGGACAGGCAGGACTTTGTCCTCGTCGGGCAGGCCGCGATAATCACCTTTGTGACACGGCAGGAGCATGTGCATGATGGAACTGGCGACGAAGACGATAACCGCGGAGAGCACGATCGGGAGCCAGAGAGCGGCGAGCGGAGCCATTCCAAACCTCTTTCGTTGAGCTGACTTGAACTTGAATACAGCGTCTTGCGGAGGGTATGCCTGGGGACGGCTGCGGTCAAGACGCAGCGCGAAGCAAGAATGGGGACTGAAGTCGTTCCATCTTGTGCTGTGAAGCATCTAACGCAGGAATATGACAGGTGAGGGAAATTCCGCCGGCGTTCAAGTGATTCATCCGGAAGGCAGTGCTGGGGAGTCATTGCTTATTTCATGGCTGGAACAGCTGGTCGCGCAACATGGCAGCGATCTGCTGCTGGTGCCGCATGCCCCGGCGTCGATCCGATTGGAGGGTGCGCTGGTTGCGGTCGGCGACCGGCCTTTGAGCGGCGATGAAATCGAGAACGCCGTACTTCCGGCGCTGGCGGCGCATGCGCGGAAGGAATATGCGCAGACGGGAATTGCGGATTCGTCGTATCGCGCCGAAGGCTTGGGGCGGTTCCGCATCAATCTGCATCGCGAGCGGGGACGTGCGGCTGCGACCGTGCGAGCCTTGCCGTGGAAAGTTCCGGCGCTCGACGAACTTAAATTACCGGCAGCAGTGGGAGGGCTGGCGCGGCTGCAGCGCGGCCTGGTGATCATCGGACCACGACTCTGGCGGCACTGGTAAGCGAGATCAATCAGCATCATGCGCGGCATATTGTGACGATCGAAGATCCGATCGAGTACGAGCATACGCATAATCTCAGCGTGATCGAGCAGGTGGAGATTGGAAACGATGCGCCGGACTTCCCTACTGCGCTGCGGGCGGCCATGAGGCAGGCGCCGGACGTGATTGTCGTGGGTGAGATGCGCGATCCGGAGACGGCGCGGATTGCGTTGTCGGCGGCGGAAACCGGGCATCTCGTATTCACGACACTGCATACTACCGACGCGGCATCGACGGTATCGCGGATCGCGGACTCATTTCCGCAGGAACGGCAGCACTCGGTGCGCGCCGAGATGGCAATGGCATTGGCCGCGATGATGACGCAGACGTTGATTCCACGGAAAAATGGCGGGCGTGTGCCGGCGGCTGAGCTGCTGATGGTGGGATATGGGGCGCGGCAGCATATCCGCAAGAATGCGCTGCAACATTTGCAGCAGGAGATCACCATCACTCGCAAGCAGGGCTCGTTCACGCTGGAGGAATCGCTGGCGCAGTTGGTGATGCAAAATGATCTGGCGCGGGAAGAGGCGATGGTGCGGGCGCTGCATCCGGAGGATTTGGATGTGCTGCTGAAGGCGAAGGGATTTTAGGTGCGGTCTCGGTTCTGAAGAATCCTGGAAAGGAATTCCGGCGGAGCTGCCGGCGGGCCAAGACAGGCTCAAGTTACATACACGTTTGTTTCTTCTTCAAACGTAATCTGCCGTCCCTCCGGGACTCAGTTCCCATCTCGGGGACGATTACCCAGGACTTGAAGTCCTGGGCTATTTTCTTCAGCCCCTTCCGGAGCCTTCCGTTGAGCCTATTGCGACTGTTGGAATTCCATGTTTTCGTCGACCGAAAGTTGGGCGGGGGTGCCGGAGCCATCGTCGGTGGTGCGGGTGGCGATTACTTTGAAGCT
>QIAK01000222.1:8494-9049 GCA_003225515.1 Acidobacteriota bacterium
TGGAGATCAGTTCATCCAGAGAGACGTACTTCCCTTCGTTGGCGAAATGACGTCGCTCCGCCGAAGCGATGCTGACCAGATCATTCTTTACCCCTGTGATGTTGATCGCGGCCTTCGGGTTATTCGCTCCAGCCTCCGCAGAGGAACTCTGCGCCTGCTTGGAATAGATGTACATCCCTGCGGCGATCACGATAATCACGCTGATAAAGCTGAAAAGGCGGCCCATAGGTCTCTCCCGAGAGTATTGCAACGCGAATCGGAAGTGCTGACAAGTGACTAGAGTGCGGCGACGGATTGAATGTGGGCGGACACTCTTGTCCGCCAACCTAAGCTGGCAAGAGTGCTGGGAGCAAGCAATTACGGAGTGATCTCAAACACCACTCCGCAACCGTTGTAGCTTGTGCAACCTCCTTTGCCCCCGGCTGAGGTTGTACCGAAAAAATTGCCTGCACTGTCCCGAGTCAGACCCGCCATCGGCCAGATGCCACCGGTGAAATCGGCTCCAAAGCTGTGCAGCAAGCTATACCCAGTGTGGCTATTCACTTTGAAAACGCT
>QIAK01000222.1:9108-10990 GCA_003225515.1 Acidobacteriota bacterium
CGGGCCATAGCCAGTGTCGACAAAGACGAAGCTGTAGAGCACGGTTAATGTTCCCGAAACGTCGATCTTGAATACGGTGCCGCAGCCAGTTTTTGCGGGGTCGCAGCCCAGGGCACCTCCCGCGGCGGTCGTGCCGTAGAGATTGCCCTGACGGTCGCGGACTAAACCCGCGTAAGGATAACCTCCATCGGCAGCATGGGCAAAGGAGTGTAGAACGGTTTCGTGGCCACTCGGGTCGATCTTAAATACCGTTCCAAAACCCCTATCGCCGCCTCCCAACGTGGTGCCGTAAACATTCCCTTGGGCGTCGAGGATCGGAACGACAGAATATGGAAGCGAGCCGTCCGTCCCGCCGGTAAAGCGATACAGAACGGTCTCAATGCCGGCGGGGCTAACTTTGTACACCGTCCCGCAACCGCCACCGTTGCATCCAGTGCCTCCCACATAGGTCGTGCCGTAAAGATTGCCCGCATTATCGGCAGCCAAGCCGGCCAGCGGCTGCGCCCCGTCGGCTCCACCGGTAAAGCTGTGCAGGATCGTTTCTTGACCGGTCGGGCTCAGCTTGAAGACGGTCCCACAACCTCTTGCGAAAAACACGATGCAATTGTAGTCACCACCGTTCTGCGTGGTGCCGTAGAAATTGCCGGCTGTGTCCTGAATGAGGGGGCCGATGGTGGGAAGTCTGCCGTCGGGAGTGGTGTTCGTGAAGCTGTAGAGAGTGCTCTCCTGGCGCTGGCTGGAGAGTTCGAAAACGTTTCCCAGCTTTGCAGGACCGCCAATCTGGGTTGTGCCGTAGAGGTTACCGTTCACGTCGAGCACAGCAGAAGGATTGCCGCCGCCCGGCTGGTTGGGAAACCGCAGGACGATCTTGAAGGTCTGGGCTTGCGCCAAGGGCGCGGCAGCGAGGAAAAGGGCAGCCAGCGAGTAAAGAAGGAGAGACGGAATACGCTTCATGTGAGACTCCGGAGCGAGCAGCGCATTTTAGTACGCCGCGGCGCAGCGGAATAGAGTCTTTCCGCTCCTGACAGCATTTGCACACTGGGTTACGCCCAATATGTGCGGTCCAGGCTGCGGTACTGGATGGCTTCGGCGATGTGTTTGGGTTCGAGGTTGGCGGATTCTTCGAGGTCGGCAACGGTACGGGCAACTTTCAAAATGCGATCATGAGCGCGGGCGCTCAGGCCCTGCTGGGTCATGGCACGTTCGAGCAGGCGTTCGCAATCGGCCGAGAGTTCGCAGTGGGCGCGGATGTGGCGCGAGGACATTTGGGCGTTGCAGTAGAGTTTTTCACGCGAAGTGGAGAAGCGCGTGAGTTGCTTCTGGCGGGCACGAACTACGCGTTCGCGGATCGTCGCTGAACTTTCTGGTTCGTGGGTGGAGCGCATCTCTTTGTAGTTCACGGCGGGAACATCGATGTGGATGTCGATGCGATCCATGAGCGGGCCGGAGATTTTTGAAACATAGCGCTGGATCATGGGCGTGGTGCATTGGCAGTCGCGGGTGCGATCGTTGTGAAATCCGCAGGGGCAAGGGTTCATGGCGGCGGCCAACATGAAGCGTGCTGGGAAAGTCAGCGACATGGAAGCCCGGGCGATCGACACTGTGCCGTCTTCGAGCGGCTGGCGCAGGACTTCAAGCACGTTACGGGGAAATTCCGGCAACTCGTCGAGAAAGAGCAATCCATTGTGAGCCAGAGAGACTTCGCCGGGGCGCGGAATCACGCCACCACCGATCAGTCCGGCGTCGGAAATAGTGTGGTGCGGCGAGCGGTAGGGGCGCGTTCCAACCAGACCGCTGCCCTGGTCGAGCACTCCGGCCACGCTGTGAATCTTGGTGGTTTCCAGAGCCTCTTCAAAGGTGAAGGGCGGCAGGATCGTTGGCA
>QIAK01000222.1:11005-13890 GCA_003225515.1 Acidobacteriota bacterium
CATCGTCTTGCCGGATCCGGGCGGGCCAATCATAAGGATGTTGTGCCCTCCGGCGCAGGCGATTTCAATAGCGCGCTTGGCAGTCTGCTGGCCGCGAACGTCTTTGAAGTCGACAAAGAACTGCTGCGACTCGCGCAATAGGGAGTCGCCGTCGGCCTTCATAGGAACAATGCCATTGCCCGAGTTCACGAAGTGAATCACATCGAGCAGCGAACGCACCGGATAGACGTCGAGTCCTGAAACCATGGCGGCTTCCTTGGCATTGGCTTCCGGGACGACCATACGGGCGATCTTCTGTCCGCGGGCTTCGATCGCGATGGGCAGAGCGCCCCGGACGCCGCGTACTCCGCCATCGAGCGAAAGTTCGCCGACGAACAGGCAATCGCCAATATCCTTCTTCGTCAGGCCGCCGTAGGCTCCGACGATTCCGAGAGCCATAGGCAGATCGAAACCTGAACCTTCTTTCTTGATGTCGGCCGGAGCGAGATTAATGGTGATGTGCGTCGGGGGGATGTCATAGCCGCAGTTCTTCAGTGCAGCGCGGACGCGATCACGGCTCTCGCGGACAGCAGCATCGGGGAGTCCGACAGTATGGAAGTGGTCCTGATCGCACTTGATGCCCGAGCAGTCGACCTCCACCTGAATAATGTTGGCATCGATGCCGTAGACAGCGGCGCTGAGAGTTTTGTAGAGCATGAGTGCTGGCGCCCTCGGGCACACGAAGTCCTGAGCCTTGGGCTGAGGGTCCAGCTACCCACCTTACGGACTCGATGACGATGCTGGCTGTGACGGATGTCACCAAAAGGCTGTGGAAAACGGGGAAGTCCGACCAGGATCGACGATACTCAGCACCAAATTTGGCTTGGGACCAATATCTTTCTGCTGCTAGTGACGCTTATTGCATTTTTGCGATGACGGCTACATCGAGTTTTGCATAAAGCTTCAGGCCGCTGTCGCCATACTTTGCACGAAATCTGTCGATGACCGGCGACACATGTTTGGCATCTGTAACGGAAACGACTTTGAATTCAGCCTCTGCGCCGCCCGCCTTGATCCGAATCACCGGCTTCTTTAGAACATTCTTGTACCACTGCGTATCGGACCCGCGGGCCGGCAACAGATACAGCTTCTCGTCATCCGATACGAACCAGACTGGGTTTGAGATAGTGCGTCCTGACTTTCTACCGGTCACGCTGATGTTAATTTCGCGGGATCGGGCAAGACGGTCTCTCAAAGAATTTTTTTGCGCCGGCATGTGCACCTCCTGCCTTTCAGCCTTTTGAAAATAACTCCTTCGAGATCATGATCGCAGTCATGGCGTTCGGCCAGCCTGAGTAAAACGCCAAATGAGTGATCGCCTCGATCAGTTCCTGCTCCTTCACTCCATTCTCCACGGCTTTGCCGAGATGAAATCGCAACTGGTCCGGGCGATTCAATGCAACCAGCGCGGCGACCGTAATGAGGCTGCGATCGCGCTTGGATAAATCTTTGCGTTCCCAGATATCGTCGAAAAGCACTTGATCCGTAAGTTCGACCAACTTTGGCGCGAAGTTGCCGATCAACTGCTGTGCTGAGTTAGATTTTTTGCTCATTCTGGCTTCCTGTATTTCGGATTAGCGCCCCGCTCAAGGCCACCTTTGGCGTGAGTAGCTTCGCTGATGGTCCTGATGCCGGCTATTTGGTTGTGATGGCTTAGCGACCCACGAGTTTTTGCAATTCTTCCGGGTACCGGGCGCCTTGCACCGCAATCTTTGAAGCAGCATTGTCGATCTGGCGGAGATCCTCCTGCGTAAGTTCTATGGCAGCGGCTCCAATATTCTCTTCCAGGCGATGCAGCTTGGTTGTGCCGGGAATCGGCACGATCCACGGTTTTTGCGCGAGCAGCCAGGCCAGCGCAATCTGAGCCGGGGTCGCCTTTTTCTGCTTCGCAAGGGTGCCGACCAGATCGACGACTGCCTGATTGGCTTTTCGGTTCTCCGGCGAGAAGCGAGGCACGACGTTGCGGAAATCGCTCTTATCGAACTTCGTATCTTCGCTGATCGTCCCTGTGAGGAAGCCCTTTCCCAGCGGACTGAATGGAACGAACCCGATCCCGAGTTCCTCAAGAGTCGGAATCACTTCCGCTTCCGGCTCTCTCCACCACAGCGAGTATTCGCTCTGGAGTGCTGTCAGTGGCTGAACGGCATGTGCACGACGGATGGTCCGCACGCCCGCTTCAGAAAGTCCGAAATGCCTGACCTTGCCTGCCTGAATGAGATCCTTCACCGCTCCGGCCGTGTCTTCGATTGGCACATTCGGATCGACGCGGTGCTGGTAAAAAAGATCGATGACATCTGTCTTAAGCCGCCGGAGAGAGGCCTCGGCAACTTCCTTAATGTGCTCCGGCCGGCTGTCGAGCCCAGCTTGTTTGCCGGTGCTGGGGTCAAGTTTGAATCCAAACTTGGTGGCAATCACTACTTGCTTACGGAAGGGAGCGAGAGCCTCACCCACGAGTTCTTCGTTGGTGAACGGGCCGTACACTTCGGCGGTGTCGAAGAACGTCACGCCGCGCTCAACCGCCGCGCGAATCAGCGAGATCCCCTGCTGCCTGTCTATCGCCGGACCCAACCCGAAGCTCATTCCCATGCAGCCCAGACCGATCGCGGAAACTTCCAGATTGTTCTTGCCAAGGTTGCGTTTTTTCATTGATTCCCCTTCGAAATGTCAGCTCCCGCCTTCCTTGGAGTTACTTTTCCCACGGAAGGTTGACGGTATTTGTAGACGAAATCAGAAATGTTCCCACGTCATCGACCAGTGTTCCTCCGGGTGGGACGATTTGATAATCAGATGGCCGTCAGAAAACTAGTACACGCGTGGAAGGTCCTTGCCCACAAGTCTCGGAGTGA
>QIAK01000223.1 GCA_003225515.1 Acidobacteriota bacterium
CCGAAGGCTTGCTGAGCGTAGATATAAGGACCGCCCGTATCAGAGAAGCGGGACGCTACTTCTGAGAAGCAGGCCAGCACAACACCCATCGCGACCGCGGCAAGGATCACCGCCAGCAGGCTCGCCCGTCCAAGAAGGCCAGCCAGCACGGAAGGCAATCCAAAGACGCCGCTGCCGATAATGCAATTCACCGTAAGCGCGGCCAGGCTCCAGCGACCGATGGCGCGGACGAGCGCGGGAGCTGATGCGACTTCAATCGGCGTGCTTTCGCGGCCGGTTTGGGGCATCGGCAGTTGTATCACAAATCGCGGGTGGGCTGACGGGATTGCCGGGTTGGAATTCGTTCAAGCCAAACCGCAGCCGTCATTCGTAATCCTGTTTGAGTCCGAGTTTGCCAGAACGTATAGAGTTTGCATATTCATCCTCTTTGAGACTGGTGACTTTGGAGCAGGTTGCGAGTGCACTTATGAGCGGAGGATAAAATTCCGTGCACGAGAGGCCGTCTTGTCCATGAGGCTGAAAATCCTTCATGTAAATCTTTGAAATGCCGCGCCAGTAAAGGCTTCCGCGCCCCTGGTGACCTTTTCGCGCTCCAAAGTAATGCCAGAATTACGAAAGGCGCATGCCCGTGGGACATCTATTCGCTGCTGGTTGCCGATGAGATGTTTGACAGGCAAACGAGATGGCCATAACCGATATGGACGACCTTCACCTACGGATCGCACGCGTCACCGAAGACCTGCGCACCATTCAACAGGAGTTGAACTGCGCTGCGATGCAGGCTCCGAGTGATCCGGAACTGCTGGAAGCCCTGAACTCGCTTTCGGAGACGGAGCCGATCGACACGCTACGGTCCGCTCTCGATCAAATGCGACATTTCTTGTGGTTCTATTCGCAGGTGATGAGCAGCGAACCTGAACTCGGCGATAAGATGCGGCAAGCGGCCGCACAGAAAACTGCGAGTGACGAATCCCCGAAGACGGGAAGCGCATTTCTGGATCAACTCTCGCGCGCCGACGAGCTGATGTTGCTGCATCATTTGGCGGACGCGAGACGGCGCAAGCCGAACTAGACTCGGCCCCATTTTTTAACGCGCAGGGCCGAACAGTTCCGTAAATTCGGCCGCACGCAAGCCTTCAGCGGCACTCACAACCCAAAGAGGCAGCGACCGTCGATCAGGCGTGCGCCTGGTAACCCCGGCCGCCGACGATGGTCTTCAGCACTTCACCAGCGGAATTCAACACCGTGAAATCTGCGACTGCGCCCGCACTGAGAACTCCATGGTGCGCGGCTAACCCAACCGCTCTCGACGGATTTAGCGTGGCCGCTTGCACCGCATCACGCAAACTCCAGTTTGAAAATTGAGTTACGTTGCGCACGGCTCGATCCATGGTGAGAACGCTTCCGGCGAGGCTGCCGTTGGCCGTGCACTTGCCGTTGCTCACATCGACCTGTATCGGGCCAAGTTGGTAACGTCCGTCTGGCATTCCGGTGGCCGAAATTGCATCCGTGATCAGGACCGCGCGCTCGCGCCCTTTGGCGCGGAGAAAGAGCTTCACAATCTCAGGCGCCACATGAATTCCGTCGACAATAATGTCGGCGCTTAAGTTGTCGTCGCTGAGCACCTCGCCGATAATGCCGGGATCGCGGTGATCTAGCGGACGCATAGCGTTGAAGGTGTGGGTCGCGTGGCGCGCTCCGGCCTTCACGGCATTCTGAGCGATGGGCATTTGAGCATCGGAGTGGCCGATGCTGACACAGACCTTGCGTCGCGCCGCCTCGGTTATCACTTCCATAGCACCAGGAATTTCCGGCGCGATAGTCAGCATGCGCACGTGCCCGCGCGCTGCCTGCCAGAAACGATCGAAAATTGCCAGGGTAGGTGCGACCAGATTTTCTGGCGGATGCACACCGCGACGTTTGTGGCTGAGAAGCGGGCCTTCGAGATGAATGCCGAGAGGGCGAGCCTGTGGCCCTCCGTCAGAAATCGTTGCTTCGATCGCGTCCGCCAGACGCTCCAGTGCAGCACAGGTATCGTCGAGGGGCGCCGCAACCGTGGTCGCAAAATATCCAGTCACGCCGTGCTTGGGCAGGAACTTGCCGAGCCGCGGCAAATCGGAAGAGGAGGCCCGCATGAGGTCCACTCCGGCTCCGCCATGCATGTGAATGTCGATGAATCCGGGCGCCAGGATGGCGTCGCCGAAATCAAAGGTCGAAGCATTGGACGGGACCTCGGTGGCCGTCCGCGACGAAACGTGGGAGATCTTTCCATCTTCCACAATGAGCAGAGGATTCTGAATCTCCTCGATCGGAGTATAAAGACGACTGGCGGTGAATGCGGTTTTCATGAAGGATGTGCAGCGAACCTATCGTAACTGTGCACGGAATTTCAGACAACAGCAGCAGCAAATCACGGCCGGGAAAACGCGGCGAACGAACGAATTCCGGGCACCTGGCGGAGTAGGCAAGGAAGGCGCTGCACCGAGTGTTATAATTTTGAAGTAATTTAGCAAGTCCAGTCAGGGCGCGCCGCAGTTCCTCCAGCGCCCGCTGCATGTGTCGGGGAGTGGCTCAGCCTGGTAGAGCACCTGGTTCGGGACCAGGGGGTCGGAGGTTCAAATCCTCTCTCCCCGACCAATCTTTTCAAACACTTAAACTGCACTTCTGGGTTTCCGTCTACATCGATGGTGTCGATTTTGTAGGCGGTCCTGTTTTTCTGTGATTCCAGTTGGATCTCCAACGAGAACTGCATTTTGGTGTTCACAGAAGAATTCCGACGAGAATCCTT
>QIAK01000418.1 GCA_003225515.1 Acidobacteriota bacterium
TAAAACGCATTTCCTGCCTCCTTCAAATTTTCACTGCTTGGAATCGGATGCAAGCGCCTTGGCCGCTTTAACTGCACACAATCGCGCGATCCGACGAATTTGCAAAACTGGTTGAGACCTCTAAGTCCTCGGTGAGAGCTGGGCCGTAAATAAAAATTATCTATTTCACCCCGTCTATCGCGGGTTTAATCCTTGTGATTAACAAAACAACGCGTCACACTGTAACCCACTCTTCAATGCAACTTAGAATCCAAACATTGTTTTGAACAAACAATCTGTTTTCAACAACTTAGAATATGTGTGATTGACGGTCATACAGAAATCGGTATAAGCGGGGTTTGCAGAATATGGTATTCGGAATCGTTTCCGAGGTCAGCCTTGCACTATGGCGGACCTATCCTCGCCGCTTTTTGGCCGGTCTAGTGGAAACTTCGCCAGGGGCGAGAACTCTTCTCACGATAGGCGTATTGAGCTTATATTTCCGCTCGCTGACCGTTCCGGCATCGTCCTTCACCCGCAAAATGAAGACCGGCAACATCCCTTCCTTGTCGAACTCTTCTTTCGTAATCGTGACCGGAAGAACACCGCTGAGCCCATGTTCACGGTACGCAGTCTCGTAACGATGCTTGCGTGTGTTCCACGTAAACACGCGAACTTGATCGAAATCGTAGGGCAGGCCGTCATGCGGATCGGTCAGCACGCATAGATACTGCGGAACATGCTTTTGCACTCCTTTATCGCTATCCGGCACCTCGTTCAGCACAAAGAAAGCAACAAAACGCTGGCCCTCGGCGTACTGCGCGATATCGAGCGGGACATCTACATCCACCATCCGCGCCAGCACCCATCCCACCCGCCCCTGCTCGTCGCGCACCAGCCACCAATCTTCGAGTACCGGTCCCGCAGGAGCTTTCCCGCCCCTCTGTGCCTTTTGCGGAGACGCCGCGCCGGGCTGCTTCTCGGCAGTATCCCGCTTCAGAATCGTTACCTTCGCACCGGCGGCAAGCTGGTATAGATGTTCAGTATCACGGCCCGGGCTGACGTGCAGATTGGTCTCGTTCCGCAGGACTCCCGGCGCTTGAATCGGATCTTTCTGATTCTCGGCCGTGAGTTGCTGCAGGCCATCGAAGGTCTTCTGATCGACCAGGTAGCGCTGTTCGATCCAGCCTTCAAGTCCACTGGACGTACGTATCCGCGCGAAACGCTTTTCGCGCTCCAGCACCTCCACGCGCTCGCCATTTTTCACGTTGCCCACGCGATTGAAGATGGCCGCAACCTGATCGCGCAGCGCTGCCTGCGGCGCCGACACATAGGCCACCTCAAGCACCCGGTGTCGCCCGCGGCCACATGCCGGCAATGCGAGGATGGCGGCAATCATCAATGTCAGCGGGAGCCGGCCCGCACGGAATGATCCCAACAGTTTCACCCTAAGTGAGTAATGGAAACTCTACTATAGCGCTTTGCGGAGCGCGTTTAGCGTAGGAGGGTTTACATCTCGTGCACATGGGTTGTCCAGGTGCTCCTCGACGGCTGCGTCGTATGATCGGAACAATGCTTTCAATTACTCTTTAAATCGTCAGCAAACATTGTTGGTGAAGCGAGTTCATCCGGATGACTGCAAGCACGGCCGTAGAATTCCTGATCTGGCTGCTCATCGCTGCCTCTGCGATTTCGGTACTGGCGAAGCGCCTGCGAATTCCTTATACGGTCGCCCTGGTTCTCGGCGGACTGCTGCTCAGCCTTTTTCACTGGCACTACCTTTCTCCCCTGCAGCCCGGGTTGCGGCCGAACTGGTTGACCCCGGATGTGATCCTGATTCTCTTTCTTCCCGCCCTCGTGTTTGAAGGAAGTGTAAAGCTCAACGTTCGCGACCTGCTTCACGATTCTGTGCCGCTGCTTCTGCTCGCTAACTTCGGCGTTCTAATCGCCACGCTGGTGACCGGCTATCTCGTGCACTGGACGATCGGACTTCCGCTGGTGATTGCGCTTTTGTTTGGAGCGATTATCTCCGCCACCGATCCCATTTCAGTTCTCGCAATCTTCCGCGATATGCGCACCGACCCTCGTCTCTCTCTCATCATCGAGGGCGAAAGTCTTCTGAACGATGGGACTGCTGTTGTGCTCTTTCAGGTCATCCTTGCAGGTCTGGTCGCAGGTCAACTGAGCCTGGTCAAGAGTGCCGGGCAGTTCCTGCTGGCCGTTGTCGGCGGCGCAGCTTTGGGTGTGCTGCTCGGTTATGCTGCGTTCAGGATTACGAAGAGAATTGACGATCCGCAGATCGAGATTACGTTGACCACGCTGGTCGCTTATGGCAGTTATCTGATCGCCTATCGACTGCACTGGTCTGGCATTATTGCGACCGCGTCGGCGGGATTGATCGTCGGCAATTTGGGCGGGGAAGGGATGAGCCCTCGAACTCGTGCTGCTCTCGAATCCTTTTGGGAGTACCTCGCGTTTGTCATGAATTCCCTGGTATTCCTGCTGATCGGACTGGAGGTCCACATCGATGCCCTGGCTCATTCCTGGCGTACTGGACTGCTTGCGGTGGCAGTGGTCCTGATCGGGCGTGCGGTATCCGTGTATCTGCTAGTTCCCGTCAGTAATTTCCTGGCCGAGAATATCCCTCTGCGCTGGCAACATGTGGTGGTATGGGGAGGCTTGCGTGGGGCGCTCGCCCTCGCTTTGGCGCTAAGTTTGGACAATACTGTTCCTTACCGTGACACCGTGCTCGATTTGACGTTTGCCGTGGTCGTTTTCTCGATTCTGGTACAGGGCCTATCAATCAAGCCTCTGCTGCGAATTTTGGGCCTGGGAAATGATCAGATAGCCGGAGCATGAATCATCACTGTGGCACGCTCGCGGACTGACACTGCCCTCTCGCTTCGGTTACCATAGATATCAGCCACTTGGGTATTTTGGTTAGGCGCCGGGGCTGCTGGAAAGCGAGTTCCTGCGTCTAATATTTTGGGGAATCGTTTCTGGAGATCAATTTCCGGGGAAGACAAAACAAAGCCTGATGAAAAACACCTTGCGCAATCTCTTCGCTGCTTTGAGTCTCGCTGTGCTACTTACCCTCGCCAGCGGAATCTGCGCCTCGGGGCAGGAGACACCCGAGTCAGTACTGCGTCCGCCCAAAGGATCGCAGGTAGCCATTGTCGTGTTCGAGGACTTGCAGTGTCCCATGTGCCGGCGCGTAGCGCCACTGGTTGAGCAGGCGTCCAAGACATACAAGATTCCGGTCGTGCGCCACGATTTTCCGCTGCCCATGCACAATTGGTCTTACCAGGCGGCCATAATGGCGCGATATTTCGACACTCATTCCAAGGCTCTGGGCAACGAATTCCGCGACTATATTTTTGAGAATCAGCTTGAAGTCAATCCGCAGAACCTGCGGGCCTATGCCGAAAAATTCGCCGCGGCGCATAAGGTTGACTTGCCCTTCGTTCTGGATCCTGGCGGAAAGCTCGCCGCAGAAGTCAATGCCGATCGCGATCTAGGCAAAGCCATCAAGCTCGACCACACACCGACCGTGTACATCGTAAGCAGCCGAAATCCCAGCAGGCCCTACGTGGAAGTCAAAGACAACAGCCAGCTGTACTCGACCATTGACGCGGTAATGAAAGAGTAGGAAAACGATTTCAGATTGCAGATTGCAGATTTCAGATTTCAGATTGCAGAACAAAAAACCGCTTGGCGAAGCGTTTCCAATCTGAAGTCTGAATTCCCCGCTCCTGCCCTTAGTCTCCGAACGCAATTCCTATCGAACGCGCGGTCTGCACCAACTCTCCATGCGGACGCACCGCCCTCAAGTGTCCGATGGCGCGGGCCACATCCACCGCAATAATGGAACCGGCGCGTAGTGCGACCATTTTTCCGAACTCGCCCTTCGCAATCAAATCGACAGCCGCCACGCCAAAGCGTGTAGCCAGAACGCGGTCGAAAGGCGAAGGCGAACCGCCGCGCTGAATATGCCCTAACACGCTGACGCGAACTTCTTTACCGGATCCATCAGCTACGGCATTCCCGATCAGGTGGCCTACGGCACTAACCCGCCGGTTCTCCTTCAGCTCCGGCGGCAGCTTGATGCCCTCTGCAACCACAATGATTGTGAAATGGCTGCCGCGGCGCTCGCGTTGCCCAATCGATTCACACACGCTCTTAATGGTGAAAGGAATTTCCGGGATCAGGATAATATGAGCGCCGCCCGCGATTCCTCCCGCGAGCGCAATCCAGCCGCAATCGCGGCCCATGACTTCGACCACCATCACACGATGGTGCGACGCTGCGGTGGTGTGGATTTTGTCAATGGCATCCGTCACCGTGTGCAGCGCCGTGTCGAACCCGAACGTGAGTTCCGTTGCCGACAGATCGTTGTCGATGGTCTTGGGCACGCCCACCAGCTTCATGCCCTTCTGAAAGAGTTCGTAGCCGATCTTCTGTGAGCCGTCGCCGCCGATCGTGATAATGGCATCAATGCCCAGCTTCTTTGAGTTGGCAATCACCTGGTCAGAAATATCTCGCACTACAGCCTTCCCGTTCTCTTCACTCTTGTAATGGAATGGATTGCCGCGATTGGTTGTGCCCAGAATCGTTCCGCCGCGCGGCAGGATTCCGCTGACCCGCTCGAGCGTGAGTTCAAACGACTTCTCCGGCCAGATCAGACCATCGAAGCCGTCTGGAATGCCGATGACTTTCCACTTGTGCGTGAGAATGGCCGCTTTCGTAGCCGCACGAATCACAGCGTTGAGGCCGGGCGCATCCCCGCCTCCTGTAGCAATGCCGATGCAGCGTATGTCAGACATGAGGAACCGGCCCCTTATTGAACTGCCTCAAAAACGGGAGAAACTCGAGAGTCAGGAAAACTCGAGTGTCATCATAACTGTTCCTAACACCGAGGGAATGTTACGCAGGGGCATGTCGTGATCACGGGACAAACTCGGGAGTTTCGTGGTGAGCGAGTCCCGAAATGTTGACATTTGGATTGAGGTGGTGAGAAGACGAGCGGCTTTGAAATCGTTGCACGCCGCTTCCCACCGCAGGGTTCCGGCGTCGTCTCGCAAGCGCTACAGAAATAAAGCTATTGGGGGAGTAATTATTCGCGCGTTCTTTCCACCTTGCCCGCCTTCAATCAAAAGCCTGAAGCGGTGATGGTAACCGGGGCGCTCGTAAGACCATTCGACGACGCCGTGATGGTGAATGTACCGTCTTGACCCTGCGCGGCGGTTGCGGTAACAACTCCCGCGGAGACCGTGGCGATCATCGTATTGCTTGAAACCCACGTAGCGGTAGCGGTGATGTCTTGGCCACCGTTGCAGGAAGCAGTGAAACTTAGGGTTTGTTGATTGTTATTGAGGGCACCACTGGTGGGACTGATGATCGGCGCGCTGGTGCAGGCGACCGCAACAGTAATGGGCTGGGTGCCACTGATGGAGGGAAGCAAGTTCGAGGTCGCCGTAACGGTACCCGTCCCCGTCGCTTGCGCCGTTACCAGCCCTGATGGAGAAATCGTCGCTATGTTTTGACCACCTGAACCTGTACCTGTAACCGCCCAGCTGACCGGCGTACTGCCGGACGAGCCATCATTGAACGTACCCACGGCAAACATTTGAACTGTGCTGTCGGTACCACCAGTGAAGATCGTGGGCGACACCGGCCCGATCGCGAGCGAACTCAGCGTCGGCTTCACGAAAAATCCGCGGCAGCTGACTGCTAGTGCCAAAGTTGCCAGCGCGGCAAGAGCGCCCATGAGCCGGAGTTTCTGCTTGATCGATGACATTGTGATTAAGACTCCTTGGGCGCGGCCGCTCAGCTTCCAATCTTGTTTGTAGGGTGAACCTGCAAAAATTGTAGCAGAGATAATTTGCCCCGGCGCGCCCTCAAGTACCCGAACTGCGCGCGCGGAACCATCCCTGCTAATCGGCCATCTTCCCGGTTAGAACGACTCGTCGAAGCCAGCTTGCAAGAAAAAGTCAGGCGCGATGGGATCTCACTTTGCCATTAAAAGCGTTCAATTTCCCAATTACCAAATTCCCCAATGCCTCAATTTCACAAGACGGCTGGAACTTGATTTTTACCGGCCCTTGCGGCGGTCTTCCCTTTGCGCCTTCTCCTTGCGCGGAGGTGGGCTCGGCTTGTGGGAATTCTGCTTCGGCGCTGAATGCGTCGTGTTCGACGAATGCTGTGCGGCACGGTCATTTACACGACTCTCGCTCGACCGGGTTCCTCCCGACGCACTGCCCGTTGACGCGCCGGCTTTTACCGGAGGCGTGAACGGGCGGAAGCCCTCGTTCGGACCTCCCTTATTTCCTGCCGGGGACGCTACCCGCGCTTCTTTCGGGGATATCTCCGGCGTGTGATATTCGCCTCCGGCGGCCCGCGCCGGAACCACGGAATGGCTGCTAAAGTCAGCCGGCCTGGCCGTGGCGGCAACGGCTGGACGGCCATGATTCTCAGATGCGAAGTTCTGCCGATTCTGGCTCGCGGCCTGCTCATGATGCGTTTGCTCCGCCAGCGGCGCGGTATGCGTTTCGTGCGCTGCCGCCTCTTCCTGCACGGTCGGTACAGCCTTCACGCCGCCTTCTCCGCCATTGAAGCTTGTAGTGGCTGTACTGTTGACGATGACCGAGCGGTTATAGACGTGGGTCACGCTGCTCACGCTGACGTTGGTGACGTAGCGGTTGTAGTAGAACGCTCCGCCACGCCACTCGCCGCCCACGAATCCCACCCCGCCATAGCCGAATCCGTAGTTAATCCCACCATAAAAACCAACGTGCGGACCCCAGTACCCCGGGTGCCAGGCATAGAATCCTCCGCCCCAACCCCAGTACCCAGGCGTCCACAGCATGCCGACGGGCGCCACCACCCACGTGCCGGGCACCCAATAATAGCCACCCTCGTCATTCCAGCCCCAATAACCCGGAGTCCAGAAATAACCGGGGCCGGGACAAAGGGGCTGCGCATAAATCGGCAACGGAGGCGGACCGACTCGGACCGAGACAAACACCTGCGAAAAAGACACTCGGGTAAACGACAAAATGACAACTGCCAGTACCAGCCAGCGAACTGCAGTCCTGTTGATGTTCATTACCGGTCCCCTTGTTCGTGTCCCTTGCCCAGACCCGCCACGCGAAAGCGCGCAACGCCATTGTGCCTTAAAAGCCACAGCTCCGCCGGATGACGTTCCTCCCCTGTAAACCCAGAACATTAGAGTATGTTGCTCAGCTCAGAAACTTTTCAGATTGAACAAATTAAAGCTGGAAGTGGTAGGAGAATCCGGGAGCGGAATCAACAAATGTGCCAGCGAAGCCGCAGCGTGCATCGAAAGCCAACGACGAACGACCGACGACCAAAGACGGAAGACCGACGACCGCCCCCCTAATTCGCCTTCCGGCTACGCACGATCCGCTTATCAATTGGCTTGCGCCCGGCGAAACCTTCCTGCATTCCGTGCCAGTGAGTGATGGATTTCTCTCCCATGCGCCAGCACAGCAGAATGATCTGGCCCTCGACCTCGCAGGGAAAATCGAGCAGGCCGATGTCAATGTCCTTCACTTGCACGCCGATCGAGTCGATCTCAGCCAGCGCATCCTTGGCGCGCTGCTCAGCCTTGGCGCGCTGCGCCTTCCGCCGCGCCACAGGGACTACATCCACAAAAGTGCCGCCGTTCAGAAAAATCTTATGGGCGAGCGCCTGTTGCTCGGCCTCTACTTCTTCCATGAGCTTCTTAGCCGTAATCGCGGTGCGCAACAGCGACTCGAGCACCGGCAACAACGACTGCGCTTCATCGAGCGTAAACTTGCGGTCTGACATGACTCTATTCTAATGCAGCAACGGCATTGTGAGCGCCCGCAGCCGAGCGCTGTTTAGGGCTTGCCCTTAAGCGCAGCAACAGCCGAGCCACTCACGCTCTGTACGTCGGCAACAATTTTGGCCATTGCCAGATCGAAATTCTTGTCGCGATTCCCTTTAAATAGGGCCCACTGCACGTGCTCGGTAAATCCCCACAGGAGAGAGTTGGTCTTCGGATCGCGGATCACCACCCGAAATTGCGGATCGTAGCTGGCCGCTCCAGTGCTATCTCCGTGAAACACGGCTCGCGATATAGGGGGCATCGTAAACTGTATTTCGAAAGCCAAATCAGCGTCGGCGGGAACGCTGGTCAGCTCATACTTACCCCAGGTTTTCATCGCTGCATAAAACTGGTTGTAGGCGCGCTCTGCGCTTCCGCTGAATTCTGGCTCGTCCGAGGACCGGTCCTCGCTCCCCGCATTCGCCACAAACACTTTCTTAGCCATCACGATCTGTTGCGGCACCGGAGCAGGAGGCACCTGCTTCGATTGTTGCGCTGTCAGGACAGCACCCTGAAGCAAAGAAATTGCAAGACCGATGCTGAGAACAACTCCGTTGCAGTGTCGCGCCATAAAGTCCTCCTACATCTAGCTCATCATCTCACTTCTGAAACCCGAGGCGGCAGGAATGTTCCTGCACGAATGGGGCCCCCCACAGAGTAGACGCGCCGCAGCCGCTTTTACTGTGTAGTTTCATCAAGCCAATGTAAATCTTTGTAACGGTTCGGACGATGAATCGTGATCCGTGTAAATCGCTAGGCGAAATATCTAGCTTTAATGGGTTCTCGCGTGCGAGGGATCTGGCGACGTCGCTGTATTCAGGTCAACGTGAAGTCCTTGCGCAGGGTTCGTTGCCGGCGGATAGCAGTTTCCATCGCGACTGTAGTTGGTGCAGCGCCCGGCGACATCCTTGCGCTGCGGAGATTGCGCGAACTGCCAGACTTCGGCGAACGCCACTCCGCTTTGCGCCGGACTCGGCGGACTCTGCGGAAACGCGCATCCCGGCGCGGGCGGGCAAGCATCATTGATCGCCCAATAAACAATCTCGCGGCTGGCATGGGCGCCCTCGCCCGCGTGCTCGCGGATGTCATTGGCGGTGACAACATTTCCG
>QIAK01000419.1:0-9087 GCA_003225515.1 Acidobacteriota bacterium
CTATGTCCTGGGGGCTATCCTTCCTGTGCATCCCGTGCGCCACGGCCTGTGCCGACATGATGGTCATCGTGAACCCATGGGCAAGGCTTGACCATGCCCCATAGGCGATCATCAAGCGATGCTTGGCCGGCTGCTTAGCGGCCACCAACAGACAGACCCCAAGCGCTGTGTTAAGGCTCAGGAACATCGGCATGACGTCACTATGCCCGATAAGCCATTTAGAGTGCCACAGATTGTCGAACAGGAGATAGCCCCAAAAGGAATACAACAAGCCCACCACCACCAACACTACCTGTAAGGCGCGCTCACGTTTCATACCGTCCTCCGTTTTGTGCGATGCAAGGTTATTACAACCTTTTTTACTTCAGATTGTGCGATTGTCAGCTGTGATACGTCCGATATTGGAACCCTGCGAGCATCCGCAGTGTGAGCAGAATGCTTCTCCCCCTCGAATAGGCTTGCCACAGGAACTGCAAGGCCCAAGGAGAGGCCCTCGGAACAGAAAATAAAGGATGAATCCAATCAAATTGGGTATGAGGAAAGCGGCAATCACCCAGGCCCAAGCAGGCATTTGACGCCTTCTTGCGTCCCCATAGACATATCCGAGGGCAAGGAAAAAAGCCGCGGTGAAGACGCCAAACGTCAAGCCAAACCAAAGCGCGTCCGGCATGGAACTGAGAAATCCCTTGGAAGCAAGTAGGGAACGGCCCTGGCTGGAAGCAAAATAGGCTACCCAAATCGGGATTGCCAGTGCTGCGATGGCCATTGCAGACCTGGGTAGAATATTTCGTGTTGCGGCTCTCAACAAGACAGCCGCAACTACAAGGCCGACCAAGAATGCGATCAAGAGCACCGCCGATTGCTGTGTCATGCAATACCTCTATTCTCACCAGGCGCCGCGAGCGTACATACGGCCGAGCAAAAAGATGGCAGCAGCCAAAAGACGAGCACGCCTGCCTGGACTTGAGCATTGTCGAAATGCATTGGCGCCGCCAGGAACTTGGCCACCTGATACACGAGTGCCGATCCCACAATTGACATCGAGAGCGCTCCAGCGAATGCAGCCCAGATCTTGAATTGCACGTTGTGCTGTCGCATGGTCCCGGTGTGGTGCGCAAGGATCTCAAAGACCTGGGCACTCGACTCTGCTTCACTCGTAAAAGTGAATTCCCGCAACCCCCGAATCGTACGTGCAGTTAGCTCGACGTAGCGCTTGCAGCCATCACAGTCGCGGATGTGGTGATCGATGAGATGTCTCTCGCCCTCTGAAACTTCTTCTACGAAAGACCTGTCGATAAGCTCGCGAAGTCTCTTGTCACACTCCATGCGAATCACTCTCCTCAAATGCGGATCTCAGTGCTGCAAGACCGCGATAGATTCTGGACGTGACTGTGGTAACCGGGGCACCCACGACCTGAGCAATCTCCGCAAGAGACAGCTCTTCTTGAAACCTCAGCAGCAAAGCCTCGCGATACAGCGGTGGCAGAATCTGCAGCCGGCCGGCTAGGCGCATTGCGTCTTCGCTTCGAGCTGCAGCTTCGAATGGGGAAGGACCGGAGGATGGTAACAACAGCATGGCATCGCCATCATTTGGCAAGGAAGCTGTCTGTACCGCTTTTAGTTTTTTCCGGATGTCATCTATTGCCAAATTGCGGGCGATCGCGAATAGCCATGGATCAAACCGCTGGCGTCCGTTGTACTGGCTGCCCCGTTGCAGCACCCGAATCCAGGTCTCCTGCGCAAGGTCCTCCGCATGCTCTCGCCTCCCGGTGAGGTACACCAAGTAGCGCACCAGTCGATGCTGACAGCGCTCCACCAAGTCTGCAAGAAGCTCCGTATCCCTTTCACGCAAGCCTCGCGCAATCTTTGCCGTTTCGGTTTCGGCCGTCGTATTCAAGGTCATGGGAAGAGCCAACATATATGCTGTATACGATTAAACTGCAGCGGATTACTCAACTTTTGACCGAAAAAATTACGCTAAGATTTGCCTCTGACGGATATCGGATCAATGGGCGGCAAGGGCCTGACGTGTACAACTCGTTTATTGGCAGACCCAAACAGGATAGATAGTTGTCGAAACCAGGCGAGCACAACTCACGATTCGGGTCTGGCCGGGTCTGGGTTCCGATGGAGTCACGGGCAAACCGGTGGCTCAGTACTCATCGAGTGCTAGAAGCGTGATTCGGCGGATTAGTACCGATAGACGGGCTTATCGCCATCAGTTTTCGAACTCTCGGCCAGTCGGAAGCTGTTTACCCCTTCATGCGAAATCAGCTTTTTTTAATCCGCTTGTGAGATGTCAATGAGGCCCTGCTGTCGGCTATAGTCTTCCTACAAGTTCTTGAGTCATAGAATGTTGCAGGCCGGCCAACACCGCAAAGGCACGGCAATGACACCCCAATCACACGGCAATACCCGAGAAAAGTTCGCCCGAGTGTTGCGCCCCTTTCCCAGGCGAAAGAACAAATGCGAGCGTGAGCATGGCAGGGCTTCCACTCCTCCTTACCGGCAGTGCTAACGTTTGCTCAAGGAAGTCATGGAACAGTCCAATGTGGACTGCACGCCTGCACTGGGACAGTTTCTCAGCAATGAACCACATGAAATCATGACTCGGTACCAAATACAGAAAATGCGCAATCGCCGTTTCCTGCTCGATCCTGTCGCGGATGGCTGCGTAGTGGCGCGCCGCCTTTGGAGTGCGTTCATATTCCAGTGCAAACTTGCAGTCCCGCCCGCCAAGTCGGACTACCACAACCGCGTCGTAGTACTTGCAATAGCCATACGGAGTGAGGTCACTTCGCGAGCGAACTTCGGTCTCAGGCATCCAGTAGACTAGCGATCCGGAGCGCTTCAAGGCCAGATGTATCTCATTCAGATCGAGGGAGTGATGAAGCTGTCTGTCCTTAATGTTGGGGATTGAAGAGTTGTGATTCCCGTTTACACCAAGTGCCAGAGCACCGGACATTGACAAGGAATACACGACGTCGCGACTGGCGGAGAGCCGTTCCTGGCGGATGAGCAGGTCGTGCTTCACCAACCGGAGAACGCGGTTGTTGAAGGCGTTGCGCGATGACACGCAGTAGTCCAGTTTCAACAATTCGAACAATTGGTTGTGTGTGACGAAACCTGACTGGAGAACGTGGCGCAGTAACGGGTAGTCGCGGGTCGAACTCAACGCGATTGAACCTTTCCAATAACGCATCGAATACTTCTCATTCTCCGGCACGAAGCACAAGCCGTGGGAGCGGACCGCCGATTGCGGAAGGTTCGAACACGAAGTTGCCTAGGCTGGTACGGAGCCAGTCACCGATCGACATCAAGAGCATGGCCTCCTGCTGGCTGTCGGTTTCACTCAACGAAAGGAGCCAGGTGTTGGGGGAACGCCAGTCTTCGGTACCGACAAGCAACTGACCGACGAGATCCGATTTTGCGGCAACCAAGAAGCACTCGGGACACTCGCCTCCGTTCAGGATTCGTCTGAAGAGCAGCTTGTTGCAACCCATCCAGACGCATGGCTCCGCACACTCAAACACGCGCCCAATCATTCTCGAAGGATGGTTAGGATCGAAGCCGCCGATCGGATCGAATCGCGCGTAGCCGCAAATCTGCGGCCGCTGGCGGACCTTACGATTCACCATTACGCCGGTCGTGTTGTAGTAGACGGTTCTCCTAAAGCCACAATGCGCATCCTGCTTCCCAAGTCGGTGGCGCCACACACTGCCGAAGTCCATGACTGCAACTCGCACGTTCTACCCGCCTCTCAACCTGCGATTGTTGTTTCGCTCCGTGTACAACTGCTCCTGCAGATTGTTAATGTGGGTCACCAACCTGGCATCGGCACCGCGCAAATCAGATGGTGTCTTTGCCGGACTCGTTGCGCTTTTGCTTGTGGTCGAATTTAGGCGAATGGACATGTCGGCGAGAATTTCCGACTTCCGCCGGAGTTCTTCTCGAGCAAGGTCCCGGTCTCTTATGGCGATATCTCTCTCCTCGGCGACGCGCATCAGCTCGGTTCGCAGCTGTTCCATTTCATTGCTCCCCACTGCAAGACCAGCGTGGTTATCCCCCACCTCGATCGCGCGGTTACAGTGCTCGATGTGCCGGTTGTAGCGTTCAATTGCCTCCTGAGCGACCTGACGGGAATATTCATCCTGGTTGTATAAGTCCGCCATCATCTCGGCCGTGATAGACAAGGCCCGCCGGTGATCGATCCGCTGCTTCAGGCAGATAGCGGCGGCAAGAATCAATGCAACCGTGGTCCAGAGACTGTAAAGGAAGTAGGAGTTCTTGAGGCGAAGCTCGATCAGATTACGGCGCTGTTGCTCAAGCCAGTCGCCGTAGTCGACGTTCTCCGGATTGAACTGTTTCAGAATGAACTCGTACCAGGTGTCCTGGCCCTGGTAAGGTGATTGCTCACGCACAGCCGCAGGATTGGTGCGAGACTTCGGTGGCACAGAGTCCTTCGGCACTTGCAACCCAGACGCGGTTGCCATGGTGAGTGCGATAAGCAGACCGGAGTGTATGACTCTACGCCTCACAACCAGCCTCCCGCCCGTCGTCGGCGGCCGACCGGAGCTACTTCGGGTGACTTGAAACGGAGATTGGCCCCCATTGAATCCTCCCGTGGCTGGCGCAAGGTGGGATATAGCTGAGGCTTAAATCGCGGGATAATGACATCCTCCGGCGTCCGCACATGAAGCAGCCCATGCAACGTTCCACGCGCGTCGTCAGTCATCAGGATCTCCATTTGGGCTTTGGGGAGATTCTTGATGTGTTCATCAAGCGCGCGTGTCTCCTTCTCTTCACGATCAACAGCGCGTTCCGTTTGCTCGTATCTCTCGTAGCCGAATAATTTCCAACGCTGCATCGAGACGCTGCGCCGGGTTATCCGATGTTCTGCCGAAGCGCGCAGAAAATACTGAGTTGTCTCTTCGTCACGGGTGCGCAGGATCATCGTCGTGTTGGGCGCGGATGAGACGTCCTCTTTGAACCCACGGTCAACCTGGAGGAGCTGGGGCAAGGCCTGCATGGAGAACAAGAAGGCGGTGTTCGTACCCCGGGCTGTCTGGAGGATCTGTGCAAAGTTGCGGTAGCCGAATGGGGCAAACTCGTCGAGCACGACACTGAGCATTGGCCGGTTGCTACGCGACCGATGCTCCTCACTGTCATACCGCTTGCCGATCACCAGTTGCAGGTTCTGCAGGATCATCTTGCCGAGTGAGCGCATGGGTTCGGGATTCTTGTTGATGTTTAGCGAAACCACCAGAATGAGTTCTTGCTCAATGACATCATCGATGGACAGCAGTTGCTCGTATGGCCCGGTCAAGACACTGAGCTGGTCATCGAGAAAGGTCATGCACTCGTTCAGGAGTCCCTGGATCTTCTGGATTCGCTCCCGATCCGCCAGCGATGTGTACAGGTTCTTAACCGACATCTCGAAATTAAGCCGGCGCTGGGTCGGAAGCGAGGAGTCCACAGCAATGCGCTTTCGGGCCTTTTCAACCTGCTCCTTCATGACCCGCTCGTCCATTGCCATCACCAGGACGTCATAGAAGTTGAACTTCAATCCCGTATAGAAGAGGACCCGCACAATGTCCGCTAGGTAGTTCAGTTGATGCTTGGCAAAGAACTCTTTCCTGAGATTGAATGATCCGAAGATCATCGCGACCACCGGCATGTACTCGTCATCCGAGCACTGGAAAGGGTTGTAGCGGACCGACAGATCGGGACGAGCGGGGTTCAGCAAGCGTAACTGATGGAGGCGGCCAGCACGATGCACGTGGGGCAGCAGGTCCTGAAAAAACTCCAAGTCTCCCTTGCCGTCGAAGATCACCATCGGTATGCGATGAGGTTCCGCGAGAGGACCAACAACCCGTGCGAGGTCCTGGGAGATGATGTTGCGCAGTAACGTCGTCTTGCCAGTTCCGGTCATGCCCAGAACGATTGCCTGCATGACCCGAACCCGGTCCGGCCAATACCAGGGCTGGCCGTGAATGTCGTATCCGAGGACAACCGAATTCTGATTCCAGGCCTGCCGGGTGATTCCTTCGTCACGTTTGCGGGAAATCACAACCGCCGGATGTGGCCATTGCTTCTCCCTTCGAGATCGCCGGGTTGCCCAAAGGGCAAATGTCGCCGCCAGCGTGAAGCCCGTAGTAATAAGGTAGGTAGCAACCTCGGTCAGTTGGCGCGCTGTCAGGAAGTATCGTTCTCGTCCGACGTACCACGCGAACCAGCCAGCAAACATCAGAACCGCGGCGATGAGGATCTCAGCGCTCTCGAGGAGAGGTGGATGATGGTGACGGTCGGCATATGTTTCCCGGATCATGATGCTGCCGCGTGGTCGAGGAAGAAGGCGAAAGCCTGCATGGCGATTAGTACAACGGTCCAACGCCACAGGCGAAGGAAGCCTTTCCGCTCGCGCTGGACCTCGCCTTCAGCGCATCCGAAAGACCCGGTGAACATCGCAATCAATTTGTGGCTGAGCATCAAGAGAGCGCCGAAGAGCCACGCTTGCGGCAAAGCAGCGCCGGTCCATTGGCCTGTGAGGCCGAACGATGCGCCCTGGCTGGCGGGATGCTGAGATAACCAGTAGACGATTCCACCTTCGAGAACGACCGCTAGCATCATTGCCAGGAAGAAAACAACGGCTTCGATTCTGTGGAGCACAGTTGCGACCATCTCAATTCAAGAAGTTGAAATATCCAAAGGCGGCGACCGCCGCAATCAAACTGAGCACGAAAAGCACAAACCATCGGTGGGGTTTTCTTCGCGGCTCGGTTGAAAAAGGATTATGCGGTTCGAAGATCATCGCCGTTAATGCGTGCCACAGTCCCATATCGGAGCGGCGACGGAGGTGTTGCCGCAACAAGCGATCCACGTCTCCCGGCGTAATCCGTTCCATAGCTCACCGCACCAGCAATGCTGCGATCTGTTGTTTGTAGTCGTTGGGGAATTGAAAGCGGAGTATCGTGGGTTCCGTGCTCGATGTTAGCCGAAGGGCAATAACGCCAAAGGATTCTTCACCAGGCGCGAGATGCTCAGTCTGCAAGTGACTTTCAAGCACTGGAACTGGAGTCTGCTGCTTCGCTGTGACTCGCAAAGACTCCTGGTCGCCTAGCTGCGAGTCCACCAGGGAATAAAGGGATTGAGGGTACCGCACGCCTGTAAGCTCATAGACCTGTGGCGCGGTAACGTAGTAGACATGGTTGCCTCGATTCCGAACGGCGTATCGCACCAGCAGGCGTCCATCTTTTTCGTAGAGATCGCGAATCGTGACCTCGACTGGCTTGTGCGAAGGCTTTGCAGACTCGAGCCGTACTGCCTTCCCGGCCAGAAGGATTTCCGTCGGGGAGGGCTGAGGCGGCTGAGGGACACTTGCTGGCTTGGGCTGAGCGAGCGGAATCTGGTCTACCGCAAAGTCCATCCCAGCGACGTCGCCGGCCGGTTCCAGTTCATAGTTCAGCCGTTCGGAGGAGGTCCAGATGAATAGGTTGGTACAGGCATCAGCCTCGGTTGGCTGCACAAACACTTTGTTTTCTCGCCACTCGACCTTGAATGACTGACTCCCGGTGGCGACCTGCGTGACAGGTTCGCGAAGCTCAATCACGGTCAAGTGATTCATTGCAGTCTTCAGATGAATGATCTGGGAGCGATCGCTCGATGCGCGCTCGATCTTCTGGCCGGCCAGCGGTATCCCTATAGTCGAAACGACCGCAACAATAATAAGGATGATCCAGAATCGCTTCATTGTGTTTTCTCCTGCTTGACGTCGGGGCCCACTGAAAACGTCCGGGAGGTTCAAGGCGAACCTCCCGGACAGATTCAGTTGACGGTTTGCGGCAATGCGACGGTCCCCCGTGGAACTTGAGGGCGCCGCTGAGTTTCGGGAAAGATGACAATCCCATCCCGTGCCTCGCTTCTGCCCGTCCGAATCGGGAATGGACGGACTCGTTCGATCACGATGGGCGAGCCCTGTTCGTCGCGTTCACGAAAGACCTCGCCTTTTCTCGTCACCTGAGCGAGAAAGATGAGGCGTTCGTGGACTTGACCGTCGCCATTCGTGAAATGGCTGACCAGGAAAATGCGGCCGTCCCGGTCAATTTCGACTTCGCCGTCTGTGAGATCGGGGATCTCTACTGTGACCGGCCGCCCTCCGGTTCGTTCGGCGATTTGGTTGACGACTTCCTGAGGAAATGCATAGAACACGATCGACCCGGTTCCCGGAACAAACTCATGCTCCGGATTCGGCCGTCTATCCCGGCACACGATCGCGTGCAAGGCCGACAGATACGCCAATCGCGTTCCATTCTTGCTTTGGGCCCAGATGCGGACTTGATCGATCAGGGCCCGAAGCTCTTCCCGCGACCGCTCCTCGAAACTTTGAAGAGCCGCGCAGGCCTGCTTACGGCGGAAAATGGCTTCTTTCCGAGCCTCGGCATCCTCTTTCAACGCCTCGACTTCGGCTTCGGCCTTTTCCAGTTCGTCCCATAGTTCCTGTCGCTGAGTCAGAGTTTGAGTCACGACGGCTGCATAGTACTTGTTGACCGTGGAGCACTCGGCAAAGATTTCCGGCGTAAACTCTGCACCTCCGATCAGCCCGCGGAAATCGCTGAGCGGCGCCACAGCGGCGTCTGAGAAAAAACGTCCAAGCTCTTTGCGGAGGAAATTGTAGAGCTGTCCGATCTTGTCGTGTTCTGCGATCGGCAAGTGCTCGGCCATCTCCACGATTCGCCGTTTCTGTTTGAGCTTGAGCCAGGGGGCCTTACTTATTTCGTTTCGGATATCCCGAATTACGTCCTGGTCAGGTTGTGTCCCATGCTTCAGCTGGTCGAGAGCGCTCTGGAGTTGGTCGACAAGCTGCCAGGCCAGATCGTCTCTTCCATTCGCCAAACACGAGGTTTTCAAATCGGTAATCGATCCAATCTGGTTTCCCCGCGCCTGCATAGCAACCTGCGGCAGGTTCCACCAGGGACTCGGGGGCTTGGGAGTCTTGTTCTTCTGCGCTGCATGCCGTTCCTCGTAAGCGAATCGGTCGCGCACAAAACGAGGAAACTTGTCGCCTTCGAGCACACATACCTGATCGAA
>QIAK01000419.1:9092-12299 GCA_003225515.1 Acidobacteriota bacterium
GGGCAGCTGCTTCGGAGTGCAAGATCAATGTGCCCTTCAGTTGCAACTGCTCACTGGCCACCGCTGCGACCTGTTGTTCCGAGATATGGCAACCGCGCTTTGAAAGGTCGGACGCCAAAAGAGACGTAAATTCCTGCGGCGACAGATTCTCAAACGGGAGCAGGTCTTCCTTCATCCGGATGGGATAGCGAACGATCAGACCCAGACGGGACGAAACAGGAGCAAACCCGCGGTCTTTCGGAATCCAGTCCGAACCACAGAAAACCTCGCCATCGCTCAAAAGCAGGTAGCCATCGTCTGCCAAGGCAAAACCGGGCAGGCGAAAGCCGCCGCTGGTGCAAAGACGATACGCCCAGCGAGCGAGCACCTTTTGCAAATGGCTGTTAACAAAGGGATGTTTGAGCATGTAACCCGTGCCATCGGCAACGAGTGCACCGTCTGCAACTGTGTACTCGCTGCAGGTATACTCCGGGTCCGGATCTTCGGCGATGTCGAGCGCGCGTTGGCTCTCTTGTGTGCCCAACAACTCGAAAAGTTCGGTGAAGTTGTTTTCTTCCCACGCCTTTCGCAGTTTCTCAATCTGCTTCAAAGCGTAGGGTTTGATTTCGAGTTCTATGGAGTCATGAGGCGCATGCTCCACAAGGGTGTAGCTCGATTGGAATTCGAGATCTCGAGAAACATCCCGAATGCCGATCAACGCCGCCCCGCGATAGCAGTGAGCCTGTCGGTCACCGAGGGCGGACCGAATCGACCGCAGCGCTCCTCCCTGGTATCTGGGTTTGACCGAGGACTTCGGCAGGATGATGTCAGCCTCAAGTTTCTCAGCCACTTCATCCGCCATAACCTTGAATGACCCCTTCGCCTGCGTCCTATCGAAGGCCAGACGAAATTGATAGAAGCGATTCCTCCGCAGCAGCTTACGGTCAATCATTGCCTCGGCTTGCTGTTTGAGAACCTCTTCATCGTCCGGATTCAGTTGAACGTCCTGTCCGTGCCCGAGCTTGCGAAACAGTCTTTTGACTTCATCGGCCAAAAGATCCTCGCGGTGTTTTGCCCGGAGTTTCATGAACAACGCGTGTGAGATCCATCCCCGACAGTCGTTCGTACCCAATTGACGATCGTCGACGACGAGAACTCTGCACTCCGGGACTTCGATCATGACCTTGCACGAAGACACCAGAATGCCGAAGTAGGTCATGGCTGCCTGCGGCGAGTAGCGAAATCTCTCGGCCAGACGCTTCTCGCAGCGGGAGTCGACGGCGTAGAACTTTCCTTTCTTCGCACTACCGCTCGCGCCCACGAGGCTGTAGTGAATTCCATCGAACTCAACCCGCGTCAATGCCTGCTCGACAATCGCTTGCTCGCAGGCATCCAGAGGTTCGGTTGGCACATCCACCGTGGCCACGCGGATCCCCGGACAGAATCCCTGAAGCAATGTGTTCGTGAGCGTTTCTTGACGGTTGAGTCTCATGGTTTTCCTGGAAATGTGACCCTCGCGATCAAGTTCGAGCGCAAGGATCGGCATCGTATTGTGCTCCACGTCTGACATACCTCATCTCCTTTTCTGTCAGGCAAAGGACAGAGAAGGAGGCTCGTGTCCGCCCCTCGCTGTCCCTTGCCGAAAACGGTGAAATGACTTTTCGGCCGGGCAGCGAAGCGCCAGGCCCACGAGTTGGATTGCTTAGCTCACACTTTCCTCACGGTCTCGAAATTCCTAATCTCCGCCGGTGACGTTGGGTAGCGAAAGCTAATTTGTAATCGCTCCACAGCCCACGAAACCTGCGCATCTTGAAACAGCACCACTCTCCCCACGCCCAACAAGCACAAAGCAACGCGAGCGCAAAGAGCGCGATCGTTGCCGCCGTCACGACATCGGAGATGTTGAGCGGCGGATGTTGACGCCATGTGCGGATCTGATCGAGCAGTTGATACGTCACGATCAGGGCACCCGCTTTACATACGGCGATGAACCACGGTTTGAAATGCGTGAGAAACCGTTGCTTCACCATTTCTCTTCCTCCTTCTTGCCTGAAAACCAGAACAGATCGGAGGATCGCTCGTGCGGCTCCCTTTGCTGTCCTGGTCGAAAACGTTTCAGGTTCCCGGCCAGGTTCGCGAAAGAACCGGACCAGCACTCATCCACAATCAGCTTGTGGATCGCTCACTACAGACCAACGTCTGTCATGAATCCTCGTGCTATGAATGCCGAAACTCCTCTGGTTCGTTACCCCGTTCATTTCCTCGCAACACTTTCCCGCTTCAGTTCCGGATTCTTCCCAGCAAAATCCGCGACCGGGCGCCACTCTTGGACGCTGTAGTAGGTCAAGCCCAATTTGAGCGCCTCCACTCTTGCTTCGCCTTCCGTCGGGAATTCACGGCCCAGTTCAGGAGCATGGCCGCCCGTGCCCGACTTGGGCAAAAAGAAGCGGGCTCCTAAGACCGCATCCTCGTCACTTGAGTGGCGCGCCCGCCGGACTCCCTTGCCGGCCGAGCGATTGCTCGCTTGGATTGTTTTATCCTCGGGTGGTGATGCAGTCATGGTCGCCATCTTGGTCCTTCCCACATTCGTGATTTCACTTGTCCAGTTCACTTCTTTGCAGAAGACTGTTGTCGCGATCTCCCACCATCTGCTGCTCAGAGTAATCTGCAACCAGCAGCCCAGTGGGGTTCAACTCCGTGCGCCGTTCTTCCGCTAGGCGCAGGTTGTATTGACCCACGATCCGATCGGTCACCTCGGTCCCATTCTTGATGCGGTGAATTTCTTTCACGCCAAAGACCACGTAGCTCCACGGGGCATCCTTGGATCGTTCGATCGACCGAATTCGGAAGTCCGCGATGATCTGGTCCTGCTGGATCTTCCCGATGGTGTCGTCGTCCCGCAGCCTGTCCATGGTCAGCTTGCGCAGGTTGCCGGTCATCATGTTGAGGGACTCAGCAAAGTTACGCGTGACGGAATCGGGTGTGTACGACAAGTAGTGCTGGAGAAATCGCCGTAGCACGGCCTTTCCTTCGAGATCCGTGGGAGCTGTTGAATCAGACGCCGCATCGGCTGTCGTCGCTGATGCTGATAGCATCAATTCGAGCTTCGATGCGGGATCCGTTGAGGTTCGTGCGCCCACAACCGTCGCGTCTCCGTCTTTGTTGACTCGGATGATCGTAGGGGGCTGGATACGAACGTAGATCGCGAACCCCAACGATCCGCAGGCA
>QIAK01000420.1:0-8889 GCA_003225515.1 Acidobacteriota bacterium
ATTGCGGAACACGGACCGACGTTTGCGTCATTGAACTCAGGCAGCGAAGAGAAGCAAGCGATACGGCAGTGGGTGCACGCTTCCGCTCTGCGGGGCAGACGACCTTCGATCCTCGAGGTCGGCTGCGGTCTCGGGGATTTCTACAAATATCTCGGCAGACAGAAATGCGATTGCTCTTATCAGGGCTATGACATCGTGCCGGAGTACATTGCCGAATGCCGCCGCGAGTGTCCACAGGCAAAGTTTGAGGTCCGCAACATCTTCATCGATGGGATCAACGGAAACTACGACACGGTTGTGATGTCGCAGGTTCTGAACAACCGCTATCACAAATCGGACAACATGCAGGTGATGCAGCGCGCTCTGGAGCTGGCGTTTCAGCACACGCGCGTATCGGTCTCGGTCGACATGTTGTCGACCTATGTAGACTTCCGCAATCCGGATCTTTTTTACTATTCACCGGAAGAGATTTTCAGCATGGCGAAGGCGATCGCGCCACGCGTGCTGATCCGACACGATTACCGCGCATTCGAATTCTGCGTGCAGCTCTTTCATCCTGAAGCCGAGGGCTACGTGAAGTGAAAAAGCACTTGCTGTGTCTGACTGTGGACACGGATCCTGACGGCCTGAGCGGCAAAGTCACCGACAGGAATGCGCTGCTTTGGGAGGGGCTGGAAAAGTTGCAACAACTACCAAATGAACTTGCCGGCTTTGGCAAGCTAGGACGAATCCCGATCACCTGGTTCGTTCGTGCAGATGGCCAACTGGAGAGTATTCTCGGAAACCCAGCATACCTGCTAGAGACCTACCATACATTTTGGACGGACGCCCAGGCCTTTGGCGATGAACTAGGCTGGCATCCTCACCTGTACCGGCAGCCCAGGGCAGACGACACTGCCTTCCTCATTACAGACCCAATTGAAGCGCAGCAAGAATTGGAGCGCTTGTGGAGCAAGCTGAAGGGAACGCTTCATCCCACGGTGTTTCGCAATGGAGAAGGCTGGCACCTACCAGAAACCTATGCCACCGTCGAGCGGTTCGGCTTTCGTTGCGATTCAACCGCGATCCCTGGACGTGTTGGTGCATCTGGACATCCAATGAATTGGGAAGGGGCTCCGAATCAGCCCTACTTCCCTGCCGCCGACGATCTGCGCAAATCTGGTGCGAAACGGCTATTGCTGCAACTCCCGATGAACACCTGGCTCGTGCAGGCACCGTATGACTCCGCGCCGCGGACGCGGTATATGAATCCAGCAGTCCACCAGCATCTTTTTGCAAAGGCTCTGGAGAACTGGGAGAATGCTTGCAATGTCTCACCCGTGGATTTGTCGATCTGGGTCATGATCTTTCATCCTGACGAAGTGCTAGCCAGTCGGGGAGAAGACGCGCTTTATTCGCGTTCGACGAAATCGCTTTGCATGAACCTCGTTGCCATCACAAAAACTCTCCGGCGGATCGGACATGAGTTTGAGTGGGTAACTGTCTCAGAGGCGGCCGAGCGCTGGAATAAACATCAGGAACGGCTGAGCGCATGAGTTCACTGCTGCAGCAAACAGAAACGAGCGGCATTCTCCAGCCAGTTGAGGCCGACGTGCTGCGCGAAACTGGCGGCCTGAGCATCGAATGGTATGGCAGAGCGGCGACCGCGCTCTATCGAGCGTATTCGATGGCCAGGAAGTTGGCCGGTGCAAAAGCTTGCGAAGCGGAAGTGATTCTTCCTTCTATTTCCTGCGCCACACCAGCCAATACTGCACTGCTGGCTGGAGTGACACCTAGATTCACCGATGTTGATCCCAACACGGGGATGCCGACGTTAGAGAACATTCAGCAACGCTGGACGCCACAAACCTGCGCAGTCGTGTTCATCCATTTGTTCGGGCAGACCGCCGACTTGCGCTCTTTGGCCGAATGGTGCCGCGCGAAGAACATTCTTCTTATCGAAGATCTGGCGCAGGCGCTGGGTGCGCGTTTACCAAACGGCACCTCCGCGGGATCTGCGGGTGATCTGTCGGTGTACAGCTTCAACCCAACCAAAATTTTGGAATGCGGTGGCGGAGCGTTGCTGATTCGATCCCAGAAACTGGTAGCGATATCCGCGGAATTAGCAGAGTCCGATTCTTTGTCACTCGATGTCGACGAACCCCGCGTTCGCACACTCGCTTTAAGTTATCGCAATCTGCATCACGCGCTGGTTGGATTGCTAAGGGAAGGCGCCGTGGATGAAATCTGCAGCGCGTTTCTCAAATTGCAGCCCGCGTACCAGTCGCTCTATCTGCGCCGCATGAAAGACCCTGCGGCACTGGCGCGCGTGTGGTCCACCTTACAGCAGGTTCTAGCGCATCGTTATCAGAACGCGCAGCAGTATGATGAATGTCTCTCCGAAGGAAATTGGCAGCGGCTGACCCAATGGCAACAGAGCGGCGTGTGCTGGCGTTATTCTTTGCTGGTAAATTTTCCTGGGAAACTGGTTGATTTCAGCGAGTCCGTTCGGCGCGATGGTTTTCACGTTTCGAATTTGTACTGGCCGGTAAACGATTTCTTCCGCCCAAGCGATCTTTGCCCCAACGCGTCACAATTTGCGAGGCGAATAGTCAATCTTTGGGTAGACTCGACCGTCGATCGGCAGTGGGTAGAAAGATGTGCACAGAGCGTGCTGAAGAATGCCGCCCGTTTTGCATGATGACTCCGTTACACTAGAAGGCAATCTCTATGGGCGGACCCGAACTCAGCATCGTGATCCCGGTCTTCAATGAAGAGGCCGTGCTTCCGGCTCTGGTCGAGCGTTTGCGCGCGTTTGTGGAACGGCTAGCCCCTCTCGAAACTGAGATCATTCTGGTCGACGATCATTCGGCTGACCGCTCTCCGGAGTTTCTGAAAGAAATATGCCGGCAGGATTCCAGGTTTCATTACGCCCGCCTCGCTCGCAACAGCGGAAGTCACGTGGCTATTCTGGCAGGACTCGCGCAAGTGCGCGGAGAGTGTTCAGTCTTTTTGGCCGCCGATCTGCAGGACCCTCCAGAACTGATTCTGCAGATGCTGGATTTGTGGCGCTCCGGCCATCACGTGGTTTGGGCGGTCCGCGAAGAGCGCGATGGCATTTCGAAAACGGATCTCTTTCTCTCCAATACATTTTATCGTTTGCTGAATCTTCTGGGCGAAGTGAATCTCCCACCTCGCGGGTCTGATTTCGCGCTTCTCGATCGGAAAGTGACAGATGCGCTTCTGAAATCCACGGGCAGCAATCCCAGCATTGGCGGCGAGATCGCACGCCTCGGATTCTCTTCGGCGCAGATCAGGTATACCAAAGAGAAACGTGCGGCAGGCGGCTCCAAGTGGACATTCAAACGCAAATTGAAAGCGTTCGCCGATGCCTTCGTTTCGTTCTCATACGCTCCTCTACGTGCGATGTCATACCTTGGAATGATGTTCAGCTTTCTCGGTTTTGCCTATGCCCTCCTGGTAATTTTTGTACGCTTGATGACGCGCACTCCCGTACAGGGCTGGGCGTCGTTAATTGTGGTTGTGCTGGTGCTTGGCGGCGTTCAAATGATGATGCTCGGCGTCCTGGGCGAATACCTGTGGAGAACGCTGGAGGCCGCGCGGCAACGCCCAACTTACTTTCTCGAAGAAACTTCAGAGTTGGATGCTGCCGCCGATAGCGATGCCCATCCGCATCAAGTGGGACGGCGTTTTGGGACGTAGGTTTCGCGTGCAGTCGGCGGTTGTCGGCCTACTCATCGGCCTCGGCTGCGTTGCGATTCTCCTCCGGCAAGTAGACCTCAAACAATCCTGGAACGCCCTGGGACGGCTCAATGGGCCGTTCATGCTAATTCCGCTGGCGGTGTTCTTCGTGAATCTGCCTTTGCGCGCCTGGCGCTGGCAGTTGATTTTCCCTTCCTCGTCGCGGCCCAGTCTCGGTGCATGCCTTACAGTTCTCGGCATCGGGAACATGGCTAATTTTCTGTTACCCGGACGAGCAGGTGATTTGGCGCGGTGCGTCCTGGTAGGACGCGCAGGCTCACTTACCGAAAGCAGCCGCACACTGGCAACTCTCGCCGTCGAAAAGGTTTTGGATGGCTTGGCGCTGATTGGGATGGTCCTGTTCTCGATTTGGGCGTTGCACCCGCCGCAATGGGTTTTTCAACTTTTGAAGGTCGCAGTTCTGATCTTTGGAGGAGCCCTGATCTTACTGGTCGCGCTACGATACAGGACTCGAGTCCTGATTGCCTGCGTGCGTCGTGCCTTCCGTATCGTTCATCTCCCTTCGTTGGAAGAGAAATTCGACGGCCTGCTTAATTCCTTTGCTGACGGACTCAACGCAATCGGCTCCGCAGGTCAGATGTTGGCCTTGCTGCTGATCACTGGGGTGATTTGGACCAGCGAAGCGGCAACCATTTGGGGACTTGCAGGGGCTTTAGGTTTGGCCGTGTCATTGAAATCGGCCGTAGTTGCCTCCGCGGTTTTAGGATTGGGATTGATGATTCCCGCCGCGCCAGGCGGGCTGGGGACCTATGAATTGTTTGGAACGGAGGCTTTCAAACTCGCGGGAATCGCGGCCAGCAGTGCTCTCGCCTTGACCATTGTCATTCATGCCTGGGTGTTTGTAGCGAACATCACGGTGGGAATTTGCCTGCTGGCCATCAAGGGCATCAGCTTGGCGCAGCTCAGAAATCGTCTGGACACTGAATCCGGCGCAGGATCGACAATTCAGCCATCAAGCTAGTTGCTGTGGCTTGATAGAATCATCCTTCGTTTTTCGCTTTCTCTTTTTTGGGGGTAGGTTGAAATGCAGCGTGTTCTGATTACAGGCGGCGCTGGACTGATCGGCTCACACATCGCCGATCTGCTGGTCAAGCGCGACGTCCGCGAGATCGTCGTTCTCGATAGCTTTGTTCGCGGACGCCGGGAGAATCTCGCGAGTGCCTTGTCGAGCGGGCGCGTGACCCTGGTCGAAGGCGACATCCGCGATCGCGAACTTCTGGCCGAGGTCATGCAGGGCATCGATCTGGTATTTCATCAAGCCGCCATCCGAATCACTCAGTGCGCTGAAGATCCGCGTTTGGCGCTCGAGGTCCTGGTCGACGGCACATTCAATGTCGCGGAACAGGCGGTGAAGTCTAAGGTCTCGAAGGTAGTTGCGGCATCTTCGGCATCGGTCTACGGGATGGCGGACGAATTCCCCACCACGGAAAACCATCATCCCTACCACAATCGAACGTTCTACGGAGCTGCTAAGACTTTCAATGAGGGCCTGTTTCGTAGTTTTCATGAAATGTATGGCCTGCCCTATGTGATGCTGCGCTACTTCAATGTTTATGGGCCGCGCATGGATGTTTACGGAGCATATACCGAGGTGCTTATCCGGTGGATGGAGCGTATTGCAGCGGGTAAGGGTCCGCTGATATTCGGCGATGGCCAACAAACCATGGACTTCGTGATTGCCGAAGACATTGCCCGAGCCAACCTGGCGGCCGCTGATGCAGACATTACGGATGAAGTCTTCAACGTGGCCAGCGGGACCGAGATCAGCCTTGAGGATCTCGCGCGCACTCTGCTGCGCGTAATGGGATCGAACGCGCCGCTGGAGTTTGGGCCAGAACGGAAGGTAAACCCGGTTGCCCGGCGTCTCGCCGATGTTTCCAAAGCCCGCCGGCTGCTCGGGTTTCAGACGACCGTCTCGATTGAGCAAGGGCTGCGCCAACTTGTGGCCTGGTGGCAATCGGAGCGCCAGATGAATGAGACAGCCCATGTGTGATCCGAACAGCTGGGAAGTTGTTGCGCATGCCTAAGAATTTTGTTCCAGTTGCGCGCCCGCACCTTGGGCAGGAAGAAGTATCCGCCGCAGGACGGGCAATTCTTTCAGGGTGGGTAACGCAGGGCCCTGAGGTAGCGGCGTTTGAGGGCGAGTTCGCTGCGTTTGTCGACACGCCGCACGCTTGCGCTGTCTCCAGCGGCACTACTGCTTTGCATTTGGCGCTGCTGGCGGTCGGGGTGCGTCCAGACGACGAAGTCATCACCGTCAGTCACTCCTACATCGCGACGGCAAACAGTATTCGTTACTGCGGAGCAATGCCGGTTTTCGTCGACATCGAACCGGAAACCTTCAACATCGATCCCCGCAAAATAGAACCGGCAATCAGCAAGCGCACTCGCGCCATTCTGTGTGTCCACCAAATCGGGATGCCTTGCGACTTGAAGGCTGTTTTTGAGGTTGCGGAAAAGCACAAGATCCCGGTCGGTGAAGATGCTGCCTGTGCCGTTGGAAGCGAGATTCTCTGGAAAGGACGTTGGGAGAAGATTGGCAAATCGCACGCGGACATAGCCTGCTTTTCTTTCCACCCTCGCAAGCTGCTGACCACCGGCGATGGCGGAATGTTGACGACCCGAGATGCTGAGATCGATCGCAAGCTGCGTCTTTGGCGGCAGCACGGCATGAGCATGCCCGATACTGTACGCCACGCGTCACCAAAGGTATTGTTCGAATCCTATCCGGAACTTGGCTTTAATTACCGAATGACGGACATTCAGGCTGCGATTGGACGCGAACAATTGAAACGCCTTCCAGAAGCAATTTCACAGCGACGAAAATTGGCGGCGCGTTACCGGCAGTTGCTCGGGGATGTAACAGGGCTCGTCCTTCCTACCGAACCTGAGTGGGCGCGCACCAATTGGCAGAGCTACGTTGTGCGGCTGCCCGCAGGCGTTGACCAGCTCCGCGTTATGCAGAAGATGCTCGACGAGGGCGTGGCCACGCGAAGAGGTGTCATGTGTGCGCACCTGGAACCCGCGTATAGCGCTCCTGCGACGTGGCGCTGCGCCGAAGCAGAATGCAAACCTGGAGGACATTGTCCGAATCTGGCCCAAAGTGAGCGGGCCCAGAGTGAAGGCGTCGTCCTGCCGCTATTCTCGCAAATGACCGACGAGCAGCAAGATCAAGTTGCAAGTGCCCTTCGCCAAGCTTGCTGTGTCCGGATCCAGAATTGAATGAACGCCTCTTCGAAACTTCAGTATGAGAAGCCATCCACCAGCACAAATCTGAAACTCTTCCTGTGGCTTCTGATTTTATTGGCGGGAGCTGAATTCGTCGTGCGAGGGCCAGTACGGTTCGTTCGCATACCCACAAATTGGAACGACCTCTCGCAAAATTACACCGCATCGAAACTTTGGCTGCAAGGCCAGAGCCCCGCCGATCCCAGAAACTTTGTCGCGCTCTGGAAACAAGAGGGACACAGTCGACTGGACCTCAACGACGTACGCACCCACCTGGCGCCGCCCCTGGGCGGACTGGTAGTAATGTCGCCGATTGCGGCATTCCCCTGGAAGATCGCCAAACTTATTTGGCTGGGTGTATTGCTGATCTCATTTGCGGGGACGGTTTGGGCTTTAATGTTGGCTGCAGGCCTGCGTTGGGGAGAGCCTCGCAATTCGATTTTTATTGCGGCCTGTCTGGCGATCGCTCCCTTCCAGACAGGACTCTCCACTGGTAACTCCACGGTTCTTGTAATCGGATTCTGCTCAACAGCGATCTTGGCCGCGGGATATCGGAACGATGTCACGGCAGGAGTTCTTTTCGGAATCGCTTGCAGCCTGAAGCCGCAAATCGGCGCGTTCCTGGTCCTCTACTATCTTGTGCGGCAGCGCTGGCGCCTTTTCGGGACCGCGGTCGCCACCACAACTGCACTGATCGCAGTGGCCGTACTGTATCTCCAACTCCGAGGCGCTTCCTGGCTTCAGGACTATATTCACAACGCGCGCGGATTCGTGACTGCGAATCCAATTGATGATTTCTCCACGGCCAATCCAAGCCGTTTCACGCTGATTAATTTGCAAGTTCCTTTTTTTTCGATTACTCGTCATTCGTCTTCGGCAAATCTGCTGGCCTTGGCCGTGGGCGGAGTCCTGGTTTGCATTTGGTTTTATTGGCTTCTCAGGAGGCGTGAGCACGGTTCGGAGTTGCTGGTGATCGCCGCAATTTCTGTAATCGCTCTGCTGCCCGTGTATCACCGGTTCTATGATGCGGGGCTTCTCATTGTGCCACTCTGCTGGTGCATGACCCACCTTGTAGGACAGTCAAAGTCAACCGCCAGGATTGCGCTTCTTCTCATGACTCCTTTTCTGCTGCCCGGTTCCGCAGTTTTGCAACAACTGGTGCTCAAGGGCCATGTTCCCAATGTCGTTACAGCATCGTGGTGGTGGGATTGCATTGTGATGCCGCACGAAACCTGGGCACTTCTGCTCCTATGCCTCGTGCTGCTGTACGAAATCAGGCGGCACGCCTCAGTTCCGGCGCACGAAGAATTAACTTAAACGGGTTAGGATTTTCATTGCGGCTTTGCAATGAAAAACTAAGCGGGCGCATCTAGCTCGATGCTATCTGGCTATTGGAGTTTTCGATTATACGAGTGCGGCACAATTCCAATATCCGTTCGACGTGCGTTTTCCAGGAAAACTCGCGCGACCGCTGCATTCCCAATTCGACCATCCGTCTCGTTGCCTCTGGCGACTGAGCAACGCTTGCCACTGTTTCTGCTAACTCTTCTGCTGAGAATCGCGCGAAATAAGCTCCCGCCTCACCGCAGATCTCCCGATGAACCGGTAAATCAGAGGCAATCACAGGCAGACCGCTCGCCATCGCTTCAACCAGCGGGTGAGCAAAAGTCTCGGTGTAGGCCGGAGTCACGTAGAGGTCCGCCCGGCGATACAGCAAATGAAGCTGTTGGTATGGAACCGCTCCAAGTTCGACCACTATGTCCGATACTCCAAGTTCCTTCACGAGCGCTGCAGCCGTTTCCGGACGATACGCGCCCGGATTCGTTCCCGAAGCCAGATTGCACGTCAACAGCAACTTGATTGAGCGGCCGACTCGATCGCGCAGAAGCGGCATCGCCC
>QIAK01000420.1:8908-13067 GCA_003225515.1 Acidobacteriota bacterium
ATCCTTCGGCGGCACTCAGTCCTTTTTCGATCCCTGAATCGAGTGGAGTGGAGTCGGCAACGAAAGAGTCCCCATCGAAACCATGATGAATGGCTTGAACGCGAGCTCCCGTCCAATGACAGAGCTCGTCGGCAAATGCCAGGCTGGGCGCAACCGTGACGTTGGCCCAAGCGATCGACCTCTTCGCAATCACTCCCCTCATCCGGGTATCCAGCCACATCCGGTACTCGTGACGCGAAAGCAGGTCGCGGAAGAAATCTGGGGACGTGTAAACGGAATTGCGCGAGAGCAGAATCTGAGGAACCGGCGATCTCCTTAGCGCGACATTCCCAGTGGAGAGCAGCACATCTGCGCCGCATTGCCGGATCAACTCCGGAAGAGCCGACTGCTCGTACCAGAAACGCCGAACCTGCGAAACCTGCGGCTCAACAAATTTAATGCTGTTGAAACCGCGAAATTCTTTTCGGACAGCGGGATTGAGAGCAACTGTAACTCGGACGTCAGCACGTGTGTCCAGGTGCGGCAGTACGTTGCGGATATAAGTGAGGCCTCCGCCCGCGCTGGCAGCGAGGGAGTTGATAAACAAATGCATCATCGGCTCGAAGCGATCCCACCCGTGCGCTGCTCCGCTTCAAACCGCCATGCAAATGCAGACCCACGTGCCGGCGATGGAGCCACATCAACAAGGACGAACGCGAAGGTCCAGAACAATACGCAAAGATAATATCCAGGAGCAAAGAGCCAATCTTCAAAACCGGCATGAATCAGGCCAGCCAGCAGTACCATGGCAAGTGGGACGGCAGGATGACACGCGTTCCCGGTCTTGAGCATCCACCACATCGTGCGAAACACCCTGCTCAGCAAGAATAACAAAAGAAACGAGAAGGGTAGCGCGCCAACAATCCCGACACCCGCAAGGATAGCCAGATAACTGCTCCCGTTTTCCGTCGTTACCACGGACGAGGAAGAGAACATCCCGGTGCTGCCGGTTGGTCTGTCCAGGTTCTCGGTCGTACCCAGTCCCGTCCCAAACCAATAATGGCTGCTGATGCTGTCGGTAGCGGCCTTCCATGGGGATTGGCGCGAAGCCAGCAAGCTGCCATCGCTGCTGCCTTTATACAAGATTGTCGAGGTGACCGAAGCGGTGTTCGATAGTGTTTCTGGATGCAAAATGGCCACCGCAGCAATCAAAGTGAGAATTATGCCAGTACCTGTCGCGAATATGCAAAGCAATCCCGAACTGATCAGCGCCGCCCCTAAACCATCTCGCGAATGACTATGGAAGACCAGGTACATACAAACGCCGTACAGGAGCAGGCGGCGGCGGTGTACCCAGACGGTCTCATTGAGAAGGGTCCCCCAAAAAAGAAGCGGAGCTGCCGCCACACCCATCACCGCACCTAACGAGTTGGGATTCCCCATGGCTTCAATTCCAGCCACCGACAAAACCGCCACTCCTGCAACAAATACTTCGCAGCCTCCGAGCAGGCTGGTAAAGAAACGGTTTTCATTTCCCGTCACTGCGAGCCTCACTCCCGTACCTGCGTAGAGAAACAATAGCCCAAAGCTCAGGGCCTTTAGAATGGCGACTCCCGGATATTGAGATACGGCTGCTGATATAAGCGTAGCCAGAACCGCAAACGATGCAATGATATGAAATAGACCGAAGTGATGGCTGTGTTCCTTAAGCATCAGCACTGCACCTGCTGCTGCTGCCACGGCAAGAAATAACCACCGAGCAGCGGTCCAATACGCGCCTACCGGCAGGTCCACCCCTGCAAACAGAAAAGCCAGCATGACAATTGGAAAGAAAACTTGCCGGTACATCAAGACGGCCACTGCTAGAAATTCGAGAAGAATCAGTCCTCCCATGTAAGTTTGACTGCCGAAATAGCCGGGCCGAGAGTATGCGAAATAAACCAATACTAGCGGGCACAAAGCCGCTGCAGCGATCAGGATGGCTTTATAAATCCGCTCAGTCACGGCTTGCTCCATTTTGTTCAACCATCCGCGCAATTCCCTTGGACCACTTCTCCGGCGAGTACTGCGAAATACGTTGCAGGCTGTTAGCGCCCATACTTGCACAGAGGCCAGGTTGATCCCCAAGACTCTGCATTGCCAGTGCTAATGATGGCGCGTCTCTGGGCGGTATCAACAAACCATTCCATTTTTCTTTCACTAAATCCACCGCGCATCCCGCCACATGGCTAAGAATCACAGGCAAACCACAGGCCATAGCCTCGTTTACGACCAATCCCCAGGTGTCAGTATACGTCGGCAGAATCAGCATCTCCGCCAAGGCATAATACGACGCGAGTTGATCCCTTTGAGCAAAACCAGCGAATCTTATAACCCCCGGGGAAATGGAACGGGCAGCCTCCTCCAATTCTTGTCGAGAAGGCCCGTCGCCCACTAACACTAGTCCAATCTGCCTGCGCATCGACTCACTCAACTTTTCATAAGCCGAGAGCAGTTCAAACACACCTTTTTCCCGGACCAGACGTCCCGCAAAAAGAAAATAGCGCTCAGGCAAGTCTAATTCAGCACGAAGCTTTCCATTATTCTCACGTGCCTTTGCCGCAGCTGCCGCGAAGAGTTCATTATCAACGGCGTTCGGTGCTGTGAAAATGCGGCTTGCGTCGATGTTCAGGGCGCGCAGGTATTCCTCAGCTGATTGTCCCGGGACGACAAACCCGCTGCACCTACGCAGAAACCAGTTTTTCAGCAACTCCACAGCAGCGCGACCGCGACGGCGGTCCTGCTGAGTGCTCTCGGACCATAGGAAGAATGGGATATTGCGATGACGCGCCCAAAACAGGGACTGCCACGAGGCAATGTAGTTGTAGCCTCCGCAGAGAATCACATCCGGATGGACCTTCGCTAATTGGCGCCCCAACCCGCGATTGAACAAAGCGTTATACCTCCCGATGTGTTTCCGCCACGAAGGAAGGACCTGGTAAGAAAATCGGATCTCGGCCTTGTACACCTGCCATTGCCGCAACCCCGGATCTGTCTCGGCCAAAAATACTACATGGAGATCTACATCCGGATGCTGCGCCAAAGCATTGAACAGCGGAATGCGATAAGGCGAAATAATCTCCGTCAGAATTACCAGACGGCGCTTCATGCCGCGCTCTCCCGATAAATTCGTGCCAGGTTTTGGGCTTGTTCCTCCAATGTAAGCCTTTCCAGGATCGTATTTCGTGCGGCAGCGCCGAGATTGCGGCGACGGGACTCATCGTGCAGGATCATCGCCAACGCCAACGATAATTCCCGCTCGTTATCAGGCCCGACCAGGAATCCGTTGATGCCATGCTGGACGATCTCAGCAATACCCTGGCCCCGGCAGCCGATCACGGGCTTGCCTACACACATCGCTTCCAGATACACACAGCCCAGGCCTTCATATCGACTGGGCAGCGCAAATACCGTACACCGGCGCATGGCCGCAGCCACCTGCTCCCGTGACTGCCGTCCAAGAAAGCGCACGCGCTCGGCGATCTGAAGTTGATTGGCCAGATTTTGCAAGCGAAACAACTCCGGACCTTGCCCGATGATTTCCAATTTCAGCGCAGGAAATTCGCCGGCAATCGCAGCAACGGCGCGAATGAGCACTTCATGCCCTTTGATCGGAATCAGATTGCCCACGCTGAGCACTATCGGCTCGCTTGAAGCGCCGTCGCCGCCCGGAGAAAAAAGATTCACATCTACTCCGTTGTACACAACCGACGTCCTGCAACTTGGCCCAGTACCCTCCAGGACTTGCTCGCGTACGTGCTCGCTAATACAGATTACCCGTCGCGAGTTTCGGTAGACGCGCTGGGAAATACGGCGGCACCATTCGCCCGCGCGCCCACCGACCTGCTTCGTGGAGAATGCGTCGAGACCATGCACTGAAACCACGTATGGTAAGCCCAGTTCTGCGCTCAACAGCATGGCCGCATGCCCGCTGGGCAAAGGTCCATGGGCATGAACCAAGTCAATCGGATGCGATCGTTGCAACTCGCGGACGGACGCCACAATCCTTGCGAAAAGTAAGGCTCCCGCAGTCGGCAGTCCCAAACCTCCGGGAAGCGATAAATAGCGAATCCATTTAGCGCTGAAGGTGGATTCTGTGATCTGAAGTTTTCTGCGGTAAGCAGGCTGTACCGCAAAAACG
>QIAK01000224.1 GCA_003225515.1 Acidobacteriota bacterium
CATCTGAATCCGGCTCGCATCCACCGGGATCGCGCGTTGAATCTCCATCTCGATCGAAGTCCCCACTTCCAGCTTCACCTCAGGACCGTGCTTCAGTAGCGCCCACGCGACTCCGCCAGCCATGCCGGCGAGGCCACCGTAACGCGCACCGTTCAAGCCCCCCGCCGCCAGTCCGCCAATGCTGCCGACCGTACCGCCCACTGCGCCACCTTTTGCGGCATCCTCAACCCTTTTCGAAGTATCTCTGTCCGCCTGGATCGTGCCTTCTTTGTCCTTTACAACCTTGTCCTCGGCCCCCGGCGTGTTCTCCACCGAACCCGGGAGCATCACCGTATAGCCGCTGGGATAAATCAGCGAGGTAAAGTGGATTAAGATTTCCGCGCGCTTCTTGCTGCGTCCCGCGTGCTCTGAATGCAGGATTTTTCCCTGTACATATGTTCCCGCAGGCACCAGCACGCGATCGTTCAGCACAAATGGATATGCGGTTTCGGCGTAAACGGCATCACCTTCTTTTGCGTTCTTGGTGGATATGGCCTGCTTGAGTAGCAGAGGAATCTTGGTTCCTGCAGGGATGATGTTTGCGTTGGGATCGGGTGCTTCAGCCGGAGCGAGCGCAATCGAAGGCGCAGCCCGTTCCTGCGCCGGAGCTTCGCTGGTCGGTTTAGCGGTTGCAGGCTGAGCCGGAGCATCAGCCGGTTTCGCAGTATCCGCTGCTTGCCCAAACGCCATCCCCGAAACCAGTAACACGGCCAAAACTAAGCGCATTGCAACACCTCCCGAAACAACCGCCGCAAGGCTCTGCTGAGATTAGCACGGCTAGCCGCTAGGATGCGACGCACATTCCATAGGCTGCCCAAGCCTCTGAACCTTGCCGGTCGCGCCTGCCGATCGCTGCGCGACCCGCCGTGAGCCTCATTTTAACCACCGAATCCTGGTTGCAAAAAGCGAATCCTCCGTCGTAGCATTCGAAATTATGTACCTGCCCTCCACCGGGATGCCCCAGGGGCATTTTGCCAGTTTCCAGGCTGCGGCGGAAGAACTGGGGTTGATCATAGTCGTCCGCAACACAAATCCCCGGTCCAAGCCCTGGATCGAAAAAGGGTATCCGCCCAAACCCATGACCATCAAGTGCCACACCAGCAAGAAGACCGGAAAAGTGACGGCCGTTGATTCTGCGGAAATCGCCCAATGCCGTGCCGCCGGTTTTTACGTCATCGATCCCGACACAGTCGCCCGCAGGAAGCCCCAAGAGGTCTTGCCGGGACGATTTCCCTTCAACACTCCGGAAATGAACGAAGCCGGCCAGGTGATCGACGCTGCCAAAAGGAAAGCCTTGGTGGGAGATTACGACTTGACGGGCGTCATCGACCCTGAGGCACCAGGTAGTAATGTGGTGCTCATCACCTCGAATGGTGTCCGAATGTCAAATCTCGTGAGCCCGGATGTTGAAAAAGCACGCATGGCAGTCAATCGCCGCCTCGATCAGCCCCGCATCATGCATGGAGCACATGATCAATTTGGTGATTTTCCCGAGAGCGGCGCAGCTGCTTTTTTCCCCAACGGGTTGGTGTGGGAACTGAAAGACGGACAATCCATCCGCGAGTTTTACGATCTAATTAAACGTCAGCCCATTACCGGTTCTTACCCAAATCGCCAAAACTGACCAACCGTCGCACTGCCCGGCGACCGCGAGACTTTATTTGTAAATCAAATACTTCTCCCGAATTTTTTCAAACTTCTCCAGCCCCTCCTGCCAATCCTGCGCGATCCTCCGCGGATCCTGCCCTGACAGCAGCGCGTCGTACACGCTCTGATTCATCAGCAAGTCAGGCAGTCGCTCGATCTTGTAATCCGCCGGATACAACTTGCGCAGGGCCGACGCCAGTTCGATACCCAACTCCGGACCGTCAAATCCATTGCGATCGGTCACCACGAAGTTCACGCCTTCGCACACCTTTCCGGCGTAGTTGCTCGTGGCCGGCGTGAACGTGACTGGAACAAAACGCACACCCGCGATTCCGCGCGCGTTCAAGTAGGCCGCCAATTCCCTGCCCTTTATCCATGGCGCGCCCAGTAATTCAAACGGAGTGTCCGTGCCGCGCCCCACTGAAACATTCGTGCCTTCAATCACGGCTACGCCGGGATACAGCGAAGCCTCGTACATGGTCCGCAAGTTCGGAGACGGCGGCACCCACAACAATCCGGTGGAGTCGAACCAGTCCCCGCGCTGCCAGCCCTCCATCGGGACTACCGTCAATTTGGCATTGATGTTCCTTTCCGCGTTGAACATCTTCGCCAGTTCGCCCATCGTCATTCCCGGCCTCACCGGCACGGCCCAGTAATCGTTAAAATTCTCGTGTCCCGCGTCTGAGACCGGACCCTGCACAAACGATCCTGTCACCGGATCGGGCCGGTCCAGCACGATCAACTCGATACCGGCCTTGGCCGCGCCTTCCAGAAAATATCCCAGCGTAGTCTCGTACGTGTAATAGCGCACTCCGGCATCTTGAGTATCGAACACCACCGCATCCAGAGTTTTCATCACATCCGGCGGCGGACGCCGCGCTGCATCCGTCCCGCCATACACGCTGTACACGGGAATCCCCGTCACGGCGTCGCTCGAATTTCCCACGTGCACGG
>QIAK01000421.1:0-6409 GCA_003225515.1 Acidobacteriota bacterium
TACTTGCTTCCGGTCAGATCGAGTTGGTCGCGCAACACGGTTAGAAGGCTGCTCTGAGGCTCAGCTTTAACCGTGTAGGATTTCCCGTTTACCGCGAGACGAATGCTTTCCATTCCTATGCTCCGGAAGTGTGGAATACGCGTGGATTTGTGAGCGGAAGAGCTTTAACAAATGATATACCCGGCAGCAGGTCGATTGAAGCGTTACTCCGCCTAGCCAACCGCTCCCGGCTCTCAATTTAGTTTTTCAAACAACAAAGCCGGGATGAACCGGAACGATGTTCCGGCCCTTCCCGGCAAGAGATCCTATTTCTCGTTAGCCCTTTATGACTTGATCGTCTTCGAAGCGGCGTCCCATGTGACCGGCTTCTGCCGGAAGTACGATTCATTCGCCATGTGGCACGCAACGGCGGCATTGTTGCCGAAGACTGCATCCTCCGTCACAGGCTTGCGCGATTTTACGGACTGGAAGAAGACGTTCAAGTGGGGACGCATATCGTCCCAGTCGTGTCCTTTGTAAACCGTGTCTTCGTGAGTCGGTTCCTTCCCCAGTGCTGGATCATGTTCCGCATGCCACTGGTTGAAATACTCCTGCCGCATTTTCGCTGGGAATGATGCAGCATAGTAGCTGGGATCGGTATCCATGCCAGACTGCGGAGAGTGTCGTAACTCGAACTCGCCCGCGTCGAGCAGTCCCTTCGGCCCCATGAAGCGCGCCAGTTCCGGTGTCTCCGCGCCGAGATCCAGTCGGACATACACCGGAATTCCGTGATAATCGAAGAGCACGGTGTGAAAGTCCGGCATGTCACGACCGTCTTTAAATCGAAAAATACCGCCCATCGCCGTCGCCGATTTTGGAATTTCGTTCCAGCCCAGTGTAACCAGCATGCCGCTGATGAGATGCACCATGAGATCGCCCGCGACCCCGGTGCCGTACGCCCTCCAGCAGCGCCAGCGCGCGAAATGCAGCTTGTTGAACGGAACCTTCGGCGCATCGTTGAGCCAAGTATCCCAATCGAGCGTCTCTGGAGAAAGATCGGGCGGTGGCGGATACTCCCACGCACCGGTCGGATCATTTCTTCCCAACGTGAGTTCTACCATTTCGACGTCGCCGATTGCTCCTCCCGTGTAGAGTTCACGCGCCTTTGCGCACAATACGGAACTCACACGCTGCGAACCAATCTGCACAATGCGATTATTCTTGTGCGCCGCCTCCACCATCGCCAATCCGTCAGCCACATTGTGCGACATCGGCTTTTCGCAATAGATGTCCTTGCCCGCGTTGCACGCATCCACCACGACGCGCCTGTGCCAATGGTCCGGCACCGCGGCCACGATGCAGTCGATGTCTTTGCGGTCGAGCAGTTCCTGATAGTGCCTTGTGGTCGGCAGGCTCGCGTTGCCGGTGATTTCTTTCGCGAGGGTGTGCCGGCCGTCGTACAGGTCAGCGGCGGCAACGCACTCGACTCCGGGAATCGTAATCGCTCCCGTCAGCAGGCCGGAACCCTGCATTCCAATTCCGATCATGCCGAATCGCACTCGCTCGCTGGGCGGCACCGGTCGGGGCAGTGGTTGGGCTTCCAATTGCACAGTCTTTGAAATCAGCAGGCCACCGGCGGCGGCCGCCGCACTTCCCTGTAAAAATGCGCGTCGCGAAACTCTTCGTCTCATGCGAATCCCTCCAATGATTTTGAATGCGAACTGCTTTCGCCCAACCTCTTCGTGCCATTCCGTTATTTCTTCAGCGGCTTGATTGCGACTTCCTTAAAGAAGACGATGTCGTTGTCGCTGTGATTCTGCAGTCCGAAATAGCCGAAGTTTGGCCGTGGACCGCGCTGCGGTTCGAAGTCAAATTTCCGCTCTGGCACCGGATCGCCCTCTTTGTAATCCGTAACCTTCACTCCATTGAGCATCACGACTGTGCGTGAGCCATCCAGAGTGATGTCCATTGTGTTCCACTCAGGACCCGGCTTCCACGCCTTCGCCAGCGGCTTAGTCAAGGAGTACAGCATGCCCGTGGAGTGATATTCATCCTCCTTCGACGTCTCGGGATGATTGTCGATCTGCACCTCAAATCCGTAGTGCACCGGCATCCACTCTTCCCGCCGGATGAATACACCTGAGTTGTCATTCTCGTCGCGCATTTTAAAGACGACATGAATCATGCAATTGCCAATCGGGCCGCCCGTCCAATAAAGCAGGCCCATGCCACCATGCGTGCGAATCAGCCCATCTTCCACGGTGTCTCCGCCAGGACCCACATGCTTCCAGCCGGTTAAGTCTTTGCCATTGAAAAGCGGTTGCCACTTTGCGGCATCGCCCTTGCAGGCATTCTGATTTTCTTCCGCGGCGAATGAAAGCGTCACCAGTGAGGCGAACAGAAAAAGCCATGCAGTAAATCGTTTCAGCATCGGGAATCTCCTGACTTCTCTCTCAACAAGTTATTTAAGACAACCCAACATACTCGCACCCACGTCTGGAATCAAATCGGGGCAAGAAAAAATATTGGCGTCCTACCCGAATGGGCAAGACGCCAGATCATAAAAACCCCAATTAAGCTGTCAATCCCGCAGGAAACTTGCGATTAATCCATTTCCAGCACTCGACGTTCGCCGGCCATCATCCCCGTGCCCGCACCCGAACTACCTTCAGCCTCGCGGTTTTTCTGCCACTCAGCCTCGGTCAGCACCGTGATGCTCTCCGCCTTTTTCTTCTTCAATGCGGCATTAATGGCCGGGAGTTCTTTTTGCGTCAATTTCTGAAAATCGCCGATCACGTCTTCCAGTTCATGGGCCAGCGACTCGGCGCGTGCCGCCTGGTAATCCGCGGGACGCCCTTCATATCCATTGATGCTGCCATAGAGTTGTCCCAGCAGCTCGCGAATGCGCTCCTCTCCCGTGATCATGCCACCTTCCTTCGTGGCGACGATCTTTGAACGAAGCGCGTCGCAGCTGGCGGCCAGGTCCAGCAACCGTTTCCGCAATGGATCTTTGTCCGACAATTTCGCAGCTCTCGCTTGAGCTGCATTGCGGACTCCCTCAATCGCCGCCACCGTTGCCGTCATGTGTTCGATCGTGTGATAAACCTTCATCGTCAAATCGAACTGCGCCTTACGGTCTTCCAGCGAGAATTTCGCGCGTGGATCCACTACCACATTCAACTGCTCGGTATAAACTTTGTCGCCCTTGGTCATCTTCACTGTGTAACTGCCGGGCAGCACACGAGGACCCTGGGTAGCTTCGCCTAACACCGAGGCCGCAGGCGGAACCGCCGGAGCCTTCACTCGCATGGACCAACTCGCGCGGTTCAGTCCCCGGTGCTTGCTTCCGGCCACGCTATCGATTAGCTTGCCGTTCGAATCCATAATCTCGATCTTCAGATCGCCAAAGATGTGCCGGCTCTTCTGGTAATAGGTAATCTGCGCCTCTCCCGGCCGGCTTCGGCCGGTAAAAAAGTCATCGCCCTCCGCCCATCCCGCGCTTGCGTCGAAGTACTGCACGGCTCTACCCGGAATCAGCACAGCTTCTTTCGCCATCAGATCTGGTGTTAATGCCCTTAACGCAGAAATGTCGTCAATGATCCAGATTCCCCGCCCGTGGGTCGCCAGCACCAGGTCGCTCTCACGAGCCTGCACCGCGATATCGTCCACGGCCACGGCAGGGAAGTTGCTGCCCTTGTACTGCGCCCAATGCTGGCCCGCATCCACTGAAATCCAGAGCCCGAACTCAGTGCCCAAAAACAGCAGATTCGGGTTCAAAGAATCTTCCTTGATCACATGCGCGTATCCAACGGCCCCGCTATCCTGTAGCGGAAAAGCGCTCCACGTCTTGCCATAGTCAATCGTCTTGTACGCGTAGGGCTTCATATCTCCAAACGTGTGCCGATCGAAGGTTGCATGAGCCGTGGCTTCGTCGAACCGGCTGGCCTCAATCGTCGACACCCATGAATTCTGCCCCAGGCCTGCAATGTTGCCCACGACGTTGGTCCATGTTGCGCCGCCATCACGCGTGAGCTGCACGTTGCCGTCGTCGGTGCCGACCCAGATAATCTTTCCGTTCTTCGGAGATTCCGAAATCGAATAAATCCTGGTATGCATCTCTGCGGACGAATTGTCGACCCAGACTCTTCCTGCTTCTGTTTTTCCGGATCGTTCGTCGTCAGGTCCGGCGAGATGCGATCCCATGACTGCCCATGATCGCGTGAGCGGAATAGAAATTGCGCTCCAATATAAATTGTGCCCTTCTCATTCGGGCTCATATGAATCGGCGTGTTCCAGTTAAAGCGCAACTTCTTTTCGCCATAATTGGGCAAAGGCTTCAGCCCGCGAATTTCGTGCGTGTACCGGTTCACGCGACCGATTTCTCCGCCCTGCGCCTCTGCGTAGATGTAATCCGGGTCCGACGTGTCTTCAAACATCCAGAAACCGTCGCCCCCGAACATATTTTCCCATCGTGAATAGGAAACTCCGCCCGGATACGACGAGTCACCAACCCACGAACTGTTATCCTGCAGTCCGCCATACACGTGATACGGATCTGAATTGTCTGTGCTGACGTGATAAAACTGCGAAATCGGCAGGTTGACCTGGTGTTTCCAACGAGTTCCCCCATCTTCACTCCGCCACAACCCGCCGTCATCGCCCGCAATCACCACATTCGGATTCTTGGGATTGATCCAGACATCGTGAAAATCGCCGTGCGCTCCGCCGGAAACTACGTTGAAGCTCTTGCCGCCATCGGTGCTGTACAACAGGATGAGGTCCGGCTTAAAGAGTTTGTTCTCATCCTTAGGGTCGACAATCAGATTGCCAAAGTAAAACGGACGCCACACCATGAAGTTGCTGGCATCGAGTTTCGTCCAGGTCGCCCCACCATCATCCGATCGATACAGCCCCCGTCCTTTTTCAGCTTCGATGTTCGCGTATACGACCTGCGGCTTCGAAGGTGCGACGGCAACGGCTGTACGTCCCCAGGGTTTGTCCGGCAGGCCTTTTGCGCTGCTCCCAGTGATTTCGCTCCAGTGATCGCCGCCGTCTGTCGACTTGAACAATCCGCTGGCGGATGTGGGCAGGTTTCCTGAGCGGAATGTCCAACCTTTCCGGCGGAAGTCCCACATCGATGCGTAAATTGTTTTCGGCTCTTGTCGGCTCATCGCCAGTAAACCGCAGCCTGTGGACAGGTTTCCCCCCGCCAGAACTTTGTTCCAGGTCTTGCCACCATCTTTCGTCTTGTAGACTCCGCGCTCCTCGTTGTCGTCCCAGAGGTGTCCTGTAGCGCAGACCAGCACATTATTTCCGTCGTTCGGATCCACCAGAATCTTTGCGATGTGCTCACTGTCCTTAAGTCCGACGTTGGTCCAGTTCTCACCATTATCCGTGGACTTGTAAACCCCATTTCCCACCGACACGCTGTTGCGCATCCAGGCTTCGCCCGAGCCGACCCAAACCGTCTTTGGATTCGAGGGATCGATCGCCACGGCGCCAATTGACTGCACGCTTTCTCGGTCGAACACCGACTTGTAAGTGGTGCCGCCATTCACGGATTTCCACACGCCACCACTCGCGGCCCCGACGAACACCGTGATGCGTCCATCCTGTTCGATTGCATCCACCGCCGCAACTCGCCCGCTCATAACGGCGGAACCGATGTTGCGCGCCGGCAATCCCGAAACTGTCGCGGCATCGTACCGGAACGGCGCCTGTGCCTGCAGGAAACTGCTGGCTGAAACTCCGGCGAACAGCACAGTCGCTGCCAAGAAACTGCTGGCGGATGCTTTCATAATTAGGATTCCCTTTCGACGCAAATTATTCATTGACGCAAATTAGTGACTGTTGCAGCCTTCGATCCCGCTCAATCGGCAGTCAGCGGATTCCCACCATCCCTGATTTCTTTTCCTCGGGCTTCAATGACGCCGGCACATTGAAATCTCTGGGATCGATCGGCACGTTCACTTCAATCTTTTCAATCGTCGTGGTTTGCTGCGCTGGATTCGCTTTGTTTCCCTGCGAAATCGAGAAGGGATACATCACTCCAGAGACCGGCTTGTACGAGCCCAGTTCAGTCACGCTCTCGCGCACCGAGCCACGAATGAACTCCTGCACATCTTTGCGAATTTCAAGGTAGGTGTCAGGATCGAGGTAGTAGTAAATAATGTCGCCATCTTTGAGCGTGACTTTTAAACGTAAGGCATCATCACCATCGACCACGTCGTGCCCCAGGAACTCCACGGTGCTGCCTTTTTCCTTGTAATCCACCAGGGGACCGTCAAAATCGGCGTCCAGCAGCAGGTCCTTTAGATCGTCCTCACCCATCAATTCCGGATCCTTATGACCGCCGAAGGGCTGAATCTGCCATCCGGTGGTGCCGTCATAGGCGCTCACCGACGTCATTCCCTGCAGTGAGAGGGTTTCG
>QIAK01000421.1:6479-9698 GCA_003225515.1 Acidobacteriota bacterium
CGGTTTTGATCGCCTTGATCTTGTCGATTCCGCCTTTGGCTTGGATGTTCTTGTTTACGAGATCTTCGGCACTTTGCGAGAAGGCCACAACACTCAGGCATGAGACCGCCGCCAGCACAATCATTGCGTGACGCATAGGAGAAAACTCCTGTTGAATGGGACTTTGGCTTGGAAATTAGACGAACAGTACTCTACCCGTAACTAGACGTGCTTGCCAAGCCAAGGTTAGCAGCAAGCCATGGCAGCAAAACAAAACAAGAGCATGAAGCTCGCAAATGAATCTCTACAATATCCTCACCCCCCCATTCGTCTACAGACGTAGATGAAAGCCGCAGCGAGTTTGGAGCGGATGGCACTCGAACAGGACCAGCGGATCTCCGAAGTGGTCGAGCGGGAGCAGTCCCGGCTGCTCAGATTTATTCGCGGGCGGGTGCCCGATCCGCGCGACGCCGAAGACATTTTGCAGGACGTGTTCTTCAAACTGGTGGAAGCGAATCGCCTGCTGATGCCCATCGAGCATGTGACCGGCTGGCTTTTTCAGGTAGCGCGCAACGGAATCACCGATCTTTTTCGCAAGAAGAAGCCGGAGACCTTCAGCGCTAAGCCGGTCGACCTCCAGGAGGATGACGACGAATTGCTGCGGCTGGAAGACCTGCTGCCTTCGCCCGAAGCGGGACCGGAGGCGCTTTATGCCCGCAACCTGCTTCTCGAAGAACTCGAGTCGGCGCTCGACGAACTCCCGGACGAGCAGCGCGATGTATTTGTCGCACACGAGTTCGAAGGGCGCAGCTTCAAGGAGATGGTCGCCGAGACCGGCTTGAGCATGAATACGCTGCTTTCACGCAAACGCTATGCCGTGCTGCATCTCCGCGAGAGACTGCAAAGCATTTACGACGAATTTAGGAAAGCATGAGGGAACTGAATATGAAGAGGAAATGGTATTTCATTGCGCCGCTGGGAATTTTGGGCATGCTGCTGTTTGCCTTCATTGGCGGTGAGGTGGTGATGTACTTGTGGAACTGGCTGCTGCCGCCGCTCTTCGGATGGCGTCCTATCACGTTCTGGCAAGGGCTGGGATTGCTGGCGCTGTGCCGCATTCTGTTCGGGCACCATGGATGGCGCGGTCCGGGCCGTTCCGGTTTTCGCCAACGGTGGAAAGAGCGCTGCGGCCGAATGACTCCGGAGGAGCGGGAAAAATTCAGGCAAGCCATGCGTGAACGTTGGGACTTCAGCCCATCGCCCAGCGAAGGGAAGGAGCAATGAAGGCGTGAGTTACACATAGGCGCTGGGCTTGGCAGATTTACCGAGTCCGAGGTCCGCGGTCCAAGATCTGAGGTCCGGTTTCAGTTCCATCTACGAAGATTTTCGTTGACTCTACGAATATCTTCGTAGTATGTTCTTTTCCATGAAGCCGACTCCGCACAAACCTACTGCTTCGGAACTCGAAATCCTTCGCGTCCTGTGGACGCGCGGACCCTCCACGGTCCGTGAAGTGCACGAATCTTTGAGCGAAAAAAAAGAGCTGGGATACACCACGGTGCTGAAGCTGCTTCAGATTATGACTACAAAAGGCACGGTGCGGCGAAACGAAACTCAACGTGCGCACGTCTATGAAGCATGCCTTCCTGCCGAGCAGACTAAACGCCAGCTTGCCGGAGACATGCTGCAGCGCGTCTTTGAAGGATCGGCGAGCCAACTGATGATGCACGCGCTCGCCGGACGCAAAGCCTCCACGGAAGAAATTGAAGAACTGCGCCACTTGCTGGACGAATACGAAAGGACCCGGCGATGAATAAAGAAATCATGAGCGCACTGACCAATTGGCTCTCACCGGCCGTGATGCAATCTCTAGGATGGACGCTGTTGCACTTTCTATGGCAGGGAACGGCTTTAGCGGCCCTGGCCGCAGCAGCAATGAGTTTCTGCCGCGCATCCGCACGATATGTTCTGGCGGTTGGCGCGCTTGTGCTCATGTTGCTGGCTCCGCTTGCGACTTTCTATGTGCAAAGTTCCGGTGTGGCAGACGCCGCGAAATCGTCGCCACTTGCTGCGGCGGTTCCGGTTATTGCGAGGGGCAGCGCTGCGGCGAGTGGCTCGATTCACCAGCTCTCGACATACGAAAGATCGGTAACGCCTGCGCGTGCTGCGTATGACATTCTTCCGTGGCTGGTCAAGTTGTGGCTTCTCGGTGTCGCTTTCCTCAGTCTGCGTTCCGCGGGCGGATTCTTTTTGCTCGAACGCGAACGCCGACGGCAATCGACCATCGTGAGCCCGCGCGTGCTCGAGATTTGCTATACCTTGCAAGACCGCATTGGCTTGCGGCGTGCGATTGCTTATTGCGAATGCAAGTGGCTGCAGGCGCCGGCGGTGATTGGATGGTTTCGGCCAATCGTATTCCTGCCCGTAACTGCTCTCTCAGGACTGTCTGAAGAACAGCTTCAGGCCGTCATCGCGCACGAACTCGCGCACATTCAGCGCCTCGATCCTTTCGTAAATGTCTTCCAGGTTTGCGTGGAGACGCTGCTCTTCTACCATCCCGCGGTCTGGTGGCTGAACAAGCGGATTCGAGCCGAACGCGAGCACTGCTGCGATGATGTCGCGGTCACAATTTGCGGCAACGCAGTTGAGTATGCACGCGCTCTCACGTTGATGGAAGAGTGGCGCAGCGCGCCCGCGTTCGCGATGGCTGCCAACCGCGGTCCACTTGGCGAGCGCATCGTCCGAGTGCTCGGCCTGAAGACCGGAATGCGCGGCATTGGATTGACAGGAAGCATTTTGTGTCTATCCGCAGCTATGGTTGCCGGAAATGCTTTGCTGGGCATGGCGCATCCAGCATCTGTTCGAGCCGTAGCGATGGCGCAGACCGATGCGAAACCGACGGCGAGTTCTCAGCCTGCCGCGAGCAGTGCGCGAAGCGCGAAACCTTCGGCTTCCCATGTGCAGAGCGGCGAACAGCGAACGACGAGTTCGTCGTCTGCAAGTTCGTCCGCGTCTTCTTATATCGATGCCATGAAAGCCGCAGGTCTTACCGACCTGACCGTCGATCAATTGATTGCGCTGAAGATTCAGGACGTCACGCCGGAATATGTGCGGGATCTTCACGCCGAAGGCTTGCAGCCCGATGCGAACAATCTGATTGCGATGCGCGTGCAGGGCATCACTCCTGAAGATATTCGCGAGTGGAAAGCGACCGGACTCAATCCCGATCAGGATCAGCTC
>QIAK01000421.1:9715-18773 GCA_003225515.1 Acidobacteriota bacterium
CTTGAATGAAGCCGGAATTCATCCCGACGTGAACCAACTCATCGGGTTGAAGGTGCAAGGCGTAACGCCGGAATACGTTCGCGACCTGCGCGCTTCTGGGCTTACGCTAACCGCGGAGAAAATCATCGCCATGAAGGTGCAGGATATCTCTCCGGAATACTTGAAGGGCTTGCACGATCAGGGCTTAGAGCCCAACAGTGATGAACTCATCGGCATGCGGGTGCAGGATGTGACGCCGGAATACGTGCGTGGAATCCAGGCGCTCGGCCTGAAGCCATCGGCCAACGAACTGATCGCAATGCGCGTGCAAGACGTCACACCCGAATACATCAAGGCGCTGCAATCCGCGGGATTCAAGCTCAGCGTCAATGACATCATCGGCGCCAAGGTGCAGGATGTAACGCCTGAATTTATTGACGAAGCGCGGAAGCACGGCTTTAAAGATCTGACTTTGCAAAAGCTGATTCAACTTCGCCAATTGGGAATTCTGGAATCCAAGGGTGACATTTAACCGCTTCACCCGCAATCGGAAAAAGGAGGAAGTTCTTATGAGAATACGCCGAACCCTTGCCTATATGGTTTTCGCGTCCTGCGTAGTTCTGTTCGTGGTGAAGAATCGTGCCGCAGAAGTGCACAGCGGCGATTGGACTTTGAGCAGGTCCAACGAAGCCGGCAAAGTCGAGTTCTCGCTGATTGAACACCATCAGGGCGGAAACTCCAATCATCAATCCGACTGGGCTACGAGCTCGTTTCAAGGAGTGGACTTCTCCAAGCCTGGGAGACAGGATGTTCACTTCACGATTACGCGCGATGCGGGCAAGATCGAGTGCGAAGGATTTCTTAATGACGGAGAAGGCGCGGGACTGTTTCACTTTCATCCCGACACGAATTTTCCACATGAGATGGAGAAACTTGGTTTTCCGGTGGATGATGAAAAGCAGTTCAGCATGGCGGTGATGGACGTAACGCTCGACTTTGCAAAACAGATGAAAAATGAGCATCTCAGCGATATCGACAGCGACAAGCTGATCGCATTTCGTATCTTCCGCGTGGACTCCGCGTTCATTCAGGAACTGCGGGCAGAAGGGTTAAAGATTTCCGATAGCGACAAGCTGGTTGCGTTCCGTATTCACGGTGTGACACCGCAGATGATTCGCAGCCTGCGTCAGAGTGGTTATTCGCCGGACGAAGATACGCTGATCGCTATGAGGATTCACGGCGCGACTCCGGAATGGATCGCGGAACTCAAACAGCGCGGCTACGATCACGTGGACCTGGAGAAGCTGATCGCGTTTCGCATTCACGGCGTTTCGCCCGATTTTATCCAGAAGCTGCAGGGCTTGGGTTATGCGCATCCCGATCCGGATGACTTGATTGCGATGCGCATCCATAACGTGACTCCCGAGTACATCAGCGACATGCGATCCCGCGGAATTCACGACCTGAGCATCGACAAACTGGTGAGCATGAGGATTCACGGCATCGACTAGCAAAGCAATTTTTGTTTTGATTCTTGATGTTGATTGAAGACCGCCTGAGGGCGGTCTTCATTTTTGCGCGGCACTTTTGGGCGACTTGAGGTGTGGAAATCATTCGAAAAAAGTGGATTTGAGTGCCGCAGCGCATGTTTTGATCTTGATTCATTTTGGAAGAAACGGGTGATACGGCGGGTACCCCTCCCCCACCCCTCTGAACCCCGCGACGGGCGCGGGGGCCTCAGTGCGTGAACGCTATGTTCAAGCCGGTGGTGAGGATCAGGTCGTTTTTCTTGGCGCCGATTGGCGGGTTGGAGACGTAGATATCGCTGAACTGATTTTGCCAGCCGAACCATTTGCTGATTTTGGTGACGGTGCCAAGATTGAAGGTGCTGCGGTATTGGCTGGTGTCCTGGAGGTCGGGGAAGAAGTATAAGTTCTGGGTCAGGACAGTGCTTTTGCCGAATTTCTTGTTGAGTTCTTCGCCCAGGGTCAGAGCGACAAATTTGTTGGTCTTGCCATATGAGGCGAATCCGCCTGTCGTGAGCGGAGCGCCGTTCGAATAAGTCTCGTGGGTGTAGTTGATGCCACCGAGGAAGTCGAGCATCGTGGCATCGGACTTAATGGCGTGGTAGCCGAAACCAGCACCGTAAACGCTGCGCAAGTCCAGGAATTGCAGCGCGTTACTCATGAAGTCGGCAGCGCCATACACAAAAACCTTAGGCCTCAGGTTCCGATCATAACGCAGGCCGCCCTGAATCAGATTTGCGACGGTGCTGGGAGTTGCAAGGTTATTCTGGGTGTCGATTGAACTCAGATAGAGCGTGATCTTGTCGTTAAGGGTGGGATGCACCGCATTCAAGGCCAGGGCAAGGTTTTCCGTCTCGCTGTTTCCGCGCGCGACCGAGAAGCCCACATCGGCTCCTCCGGTCCAGCCGTGCTTCAGACCAGGGTGCAGCGACTTGTCATAGGCGGCCTGCTCGGCATCGTTGCGGATCAGGGCGACATCGTCTTTGGCGGCTTCGACTGTACCGGAGGTTTTGGTCGCGACCTCAATTTTGCCGTCACTGGTGGTGACCGGGCCAACCGCGGTCTTTCCATTTTTCAGGCTGACGTGCAGCTCTTCATCGGTCTTGATTTCCTGTATGGCTGCGAACTGGATGGTGACGTCCCCGGCGGCATCGGTGTGCAGGACGAGCGTCTTGCCGTCGGACTTCACGACTGTACCGGTGAGTCGATCGCCATTCTTCAGCGTGACTTGATCCGCGTACAGGGCGGACGTAAGTGCCAGCAGAGCAGTCAGGAAGATCGCTTTGTTTCGGGGAAACCGGGTCTTGCACTGGCATGGACGGACGACGCGCCCGAAGCTACATGTGCGCTGTTGGAATTTAAGCAACACGGATCAACCTCCAAACGAAACTGCTTTGAGAATGAAAAACGACCCGGGGTTGCCGACAACGGAATTCAGGAACGGAAATACAGACGCGGATGCGTTGAAGTGGAGACTGCCGCGAGCAACTGCTCGACCTGTTCAGGTGGGCAGGCGATTAGCTCTTGGTTTCAGTTTTCTTGGTGGCGTCGGTCGAAGCCTGCGCCGGCGGATTGTCTTTCATACCATCTTTCAAGGCACGAATTCCCTCGCCCAGGCCTTTGCCGAGCTCGGGCAACTTCTTGGGACCGAACACCAGCAGGGCAATAAAGAAAATGACGATCAGGTGCGTCGGTTGAAATAGACCTTCTAACATGGGAGCCTCCAGGGGACAAACCTACCAGTACGAATCATACGCTAGTGGAGGCTGCGAGGAAAGGTCGAGCAGCCTCCGGTAGTGGTCAATTGAATCCGAGACTGTTCAGAGGGTGGGAGTCATCCCGAGCGGAGCCGTTCTTCAGGCGGAGAAAGGGATCTCCCACGCATGAAATCCGAGGGAGGCAGATCCCCTTCGACTCCGCTCATGGCAGGCTCTCAGGCGGCTGAAGTGCGCCGCCTTTCGGGATGACCCCTTCAATTGGATCCAGAACTCAAATTGAGCCGCTACCCCGCCTTGGCCGGTAATATCTTTAGCCATTTCAGAGCTTTAACCCTTCACAGCCTTACCTCTGGATATTCGTCGAATCCTGCCAGGTGGATGATTCCCCCCCAAGGGCGGCCGCGCGTCCGGTGAAACTTGGCCCGATGGTTACCTCGGTGACCTTACTTTCGCGTGCCGAGGCGGGCTATGTTTCTGGAGGGGTTTTTGACGGTAATTGTCTGCAAAGACCGCCACCAGCAAGGCAATCGAAATAATCCACGTGGTGCATTGGGAGTCCGGTGAGAGTCAAGATTCTGGTCCATTTGCTGTTGTTCAGTGTGGCGGCTTTGGCTGCCGCTCAGTCTGCCAATCCGCAGCCGGTAAACACGATTCAACTCGCGGGATGGCTGACGGGCGGAGTTGCCGGCACCCGGCTGGCGAAATTGGTGGAGGAGCGTGGGCTGGCCACTCTGCCGACCCGGAACGAACTGCGGCAGATCGAGGCTGCTGGAGCCGATAAAGACCTACTGCGGGTGCTGAGTTCGGGGAACGCGCTGTCGGCGAAGGTGGGTCCCGCGATTCCGGAAGGCCTACTGAAGGCGGCAGGCGAGGCGCGGCAACAACATTTCAGCGAAGCTGAAGCGGATCTTCGGATAGTGGTCGCCCAGGACGCGCAGAACTCCGCGCTGCACTATGCGCTGGGCGTGATCTACCGCCAACAGGAAAAGTGGGACGAGGCTTTTGACGAGCTCTCGCAGGCTACGCGAATCATGCCTGAACTGCCGGAGAATCACGGTGCGCTGGCGTATTTGTTTTACCGGCTGGACGATGGGCCAAATGCAATCTCTGAGGCGCGCACGGCGCTGAGCCTCGATCCGAAGAATGCAGAAGCTTATCAGTATCTAGGGCTGGGACTTTATTCCAACGGTCAGTATGGGGCCGCAGTGCATGCATATCGCGAATCGCTGGCCCGCGACCATGATAATGCCGACCTTTATTACGACATGGGGATAGCGCTGCACGCTGGCGGGAATCTGCCGGGAGCAATCGCAGCCTACGAGCAGGCGATTCGTTTGCGGCCTGGGTTCTGGGAGGCTCATTCCAACCTGGGATTGATCCGTCACGAAGAAGGGAACCTGGCGCAGGCGGTCAAGGAATATCGCGAAGCCAAACGGCTGGCTCCCGGGGAAGCATCGATTCGCAACAATCTGGGCAACACCTATTGCGATCAGGGGAACTTCGACTCAGCCATTGAAGAACTAAACGTACTTTACCGCGAGCATCCCGAATGGCAGCAGGGGCATGCGTGCCTGGCGAGCGCGTACATGGCGAAGAAGAATTATGACGGGGCGGTGGACGAATTGAAGTTGGCGGTGCAGCAAAATCCTACAGGATCGGCGGAGCACCGCATCCTGGGGCAGGCGCTGTTGATGGATAACAAGCCGGAGGAGGCGCTGCGGGAGTTGCGGCTGGCGGTTTCTCTCAATCCCGATTCTGATGTTGCGCACCACTTGCTGGGGACGGCGCTTTTTCAGGAGCAGCAACTGCATGCGGCGGAGAAGGAATTCCGGGAGGCGCTGCGAGTGAATGGCTCGGCGGACAATCACTATTCGCTGGCAGCCTGCCTGATGAGCCTGGATCGTTATGACGAAGCGTTATCGGAGTTGGAAACGGCGTCGCGGCTCGATCCGGAGCGGACGCTGTACCGGGCACGGCGGGAAGAATTGATCAAACTGATGAAGCAACCCAGTTGGCGGTAAGCCAGTACGTCCGAAATTTGGTTCGAAGATTGACCATCTGGACAGTATTCGTCTAGTCCTGCGGTGCGTAGGCGAGCTTCCAGCCAGTAGTTACACTGCAATCGAGCTCGAAACCCCATCGAGCCGCAGGAATACAGGGGAGATTTCTGATGGCGACGAATGCAACCCGAACCCAGCAAGATCCAGTGAATGCTGTCGTGCAAGCGGCTTTAGGGAAGGAAGCAGTCGCACGCCGTGCTGAGGGCGCAAGCTCTCCGGCGGACGCTCCGCGCAGACCTTCGGGATACGGATTGCCCTGTGCGAAATGCCATCTTTACTATCCCGCCGATCTCGACGTATGTCCCACGTGCAAGCATCGGGAGCGGGTCTCGCCAGTGGTGCCGAGAATTTCGGCCAAGGCGGTGCAAGCGGAAGCCGAGCCCATTCCTGATACCGCGCTGATCGAGCAGGAGCGGGAGGAGTTTCTGCGCCAGTTCAAGTCGCAACTGCTGGAGGCGCATGCGGAAATTGCGAACGGGCCGGAATCGGTCTGCAAATTTGGGGAACATCACACGGGAGAGCCGGCGAGCGCGGAAGTCTGCAATTCATGTTACGAGCGGGTGCAGGAGCGGCTGGATGTGTTCGAAGCGGCGCTGCATTTGGAGTTGAAAGAAGCGGCGCAGATTATTTATGACGCGGTTTGGGCGGATCCCTCCGACCCTGGCAAGACTTATCAGAATGCCGCCAGCGCCCTGCTGACGGAGTTGCGCAAGCGAGCGGGAATGACCACGGTGTTGGGGCCGTTTCAGCCGTTGACGCACTAGGGCGCGGGCTTCGGACATTGGTCATTGGTCGTCGGTCGTCGGTCTTCCGTCTTCGGGTGCTTGGTTCACCATCCAATCGTTTCTTGCTACTCAAGCTTTATTTGTATCCATTTCTTGCCGGCGTACAGTTTGTAGCCTGCGCCATCTTCAACTAGTTTCAGGGGAACGGCGTGCTGCAGGGCTGCATCGGTTTGCGATGGGGTGCTAAGGACGTCATTATTGGCCACGTCCATGACGAGCAGCTTGCCGTCGGAGGTGAAGCCGAAGCCGTATTCACCCGGCGGGAGCGCGGAGCCGCCAATGTTGAGTTTCGATTCAGTGATAAGCATGCCCTGATATTTTTGCTGGATTGCCGTGGAGTATCCGGAGGCATCGACGAGGGCGGCGAGTGTCATCTTGCCATCCGCCAATTGAAAGCCGACCGCGTTCCGAACCTGAGTAGGCGCCTTCTGGCCGCGGAAGAAATATTCGGCCGGGACTGCCTTTTTCAATTCTTCGCTGCTGAGTATGTGCTTCGATGCCTGCTGGGCAGCCGCCGATAGCAGCGCGATCAGCGTAAGGGCAGATAGAACGGTGACACGAATGTGCTTCATGATTGTTTGTCCTCGGATGGGAGAATCAAAATTGCTCTCGGGAACTCTAATTGTTTCAGGGGGCAGGCGCAAATGTCGCGGAAGAGGTGGCAGTGGTTCGCTGGATTTCTGATGGCGTCTTCGATTGGCTGGCGATGGACGACGGCGTCATCCCGAGCGGAGCCGTTTTTCAGGCGAAGAGAGGGATCTCCCCTTGCACGTAGTGTCCTAGCGGGAGATCCTTCGCTCCGCCTGAAGAACGGCTCCTTTCAGGATGACGCCCGGCGAGATTCAGATCGTGAACTAAGCCACTAGCAAAGGGATTCTTGGTTTGGGAGCAAGAATCGGATAGTCCGCTTCGGGGCCTTGGTCGTACGCTTCTCTTGCTATGACAATCAATGCCATACTGACAGAAGAAAGCCCGCAGACAATGTCCTCGCGCCAATCTCAACCAGGTCCACAACTTGCCGGTGCAGTCGATGACCCGCGGTGGCATGCGGTGGTCGGCCGCGATGGCGCACGGGACGGAGAATTCGTCTTTGCGGTTTCGAGCACGGGCGTGTATTGCAGGCCGTCCTGTGCGGCGCGGCGGCCGCGGCGCGAAAATGTCCAATTCTTCGTTACTCCCGAACAGGCCGAACGGGCTGGATACCGGGCGTGTCTGCGCTGCCGGCCAAGGTCGTTTAGCGGCAATGCCGAAGCTGAAGGGGTCAAGGCAATTTGCCGATTCATCGAGCAGCATCTCGATGAGCCATTGACGCTCGATCGCCTGGGCAAAGAATTTCGCCAGAGTCCATTTTATTTACAGCGGCGTTTCAAGGCTGCGCTGGGGATCACGCCGCGCGAGTATGTCGATTCGTGCCGGCTGCGCATGCTCAAAAGGAACCTGCAGGCGGGGGATTCGGTGACACGGGCGATGTACGACGCTGGCTATGGATCAAGCAGCCGGCTGTACGAAAAGACCGCGTCACAGTTGGGCATGACGCCAGATAAATACAGGCGCGGCGCGATTGCAGCGAGCATTCGCTACGCATGCGCCGATTCGCCGCTGGGACGCATGCTGATTGCGGCTACGGAGCGCGGGATTTGCTCGATCCAGTTTGCGAAATCGGATGGCGAATTATTGGAAGGCCTGAAACGTGAATTCCCCTTCGCGGCGCGGAAAGCGGATGCGGGCGGGCTGCAGTCATGGGTGAGTGCGTTGTTGCGGCACATGCGCGGCAAGGATCTTGACTCGGCTTTGCCGCTCGACATTCGAGCAACAGCGTTTCAGCGGCGAGTGTGGGCTTATCTGCAGTCGATTCCATTCGGGTCGACGAAATCGTACATCGAGGTGGCGAAGGGAATTGGACAACCTCGCGCTTGCCGTGCCGTTGCGCGCGCGTGCGCTACGAATCCTGTGGCGGTGGCGATCCCGTGCCATCGCGTGGTGCGCGAGGACGGCAGTATGGGTGGATACCGGTGGGGTGTCGAGAAGAAGAAGGCCTTGCTGGAAATCGAGGGGGCGCGGACCTGAACGGGCCAAGTATCTACGCTACTCCAGATTTACGCGCGGCCCAGTGTTACCTGCACCCCGGCAGAGACATTGCAAAGTATATCTCTAGGATAGGGGCGGAACGACTTCGCCGTTTCGCTTGCGCACCGCCAGCCAATTCAGGAACGCGACCGCTACTGCTCCAGCCAGAATCAGAGAATTGTTGTATTCAATTCGCGTGAGCAGGGTGGCGCAAATCAGCACACCCAATATGGCCAGCACGGTTCCACCGGGTACCTGGAAGACTGCCGGCGTCTTCAGCTTTTTGCGGAGTGCCGGCAACGAAGCGCAAACTACACCGTAGTAGAACAAGCGCGATCCCGCGGAGAGGGTCGCGTTTCCCGCGAAGCTGCCAAACAACGCCAGCAACCAAACCAGCAGCGCGAAGACGAAGATGGAAAAGTAAGGAGTGCGGAAGCGTGAATGGACGATGCCGAAGAGAGAAGGGAAATCTCCGCGCTCGGCCAATGCGAAAGTAATGCGCGGCGTGGTCAGCATGTTTCCGCTCAGGTAGCCATAAATAGAGAAGAGCGCGCCGAGAGCGATCAGACCGGCTCCGCCATGTCCTATAACAATGCGAGCCACGTCGGCCAAAGGGCGCTGATTGTGGGCTGGGTCAGGCAGGACGCCCACAACGACCCACTGAATCAAGCTATAGATGATGGCGCAGGTAATCAGTCCGGCGAATAGTCCAAAGGGCATATCGCGGCGCGGGTCTTTGGCCTCGCCAGCCGAAATCAGAACGGCCTCAAATCCGCCATACGCGAAGATAAGAAGCACCATGGCACGCACCCAGTCATTGGCTCCGGGCGAAGCGGTGGCCCAGGGAATGATGCGGTGCGTACCAATTAAATAAAATGCTCCGGCTGCAGCAACCAGGCCGAGCGATGCCAGTTTTGCCACGG
>QIAK01000422.1 GCA_003225515.1 Acidobacteriota bacterium
CGATATTTTTTCCGCGCGTTGGCCGAGGTACATCCGCGCTTTCACACACCATCGGTGGCCATTGCGGCACAGGCGCTGCTCTCGATTCTGTTGTTGCTCCTGGGAGCCAATTTCAGACAATTATTTTCCCTGGCAATTTTTGCGGAGTGGCTGTTCTACATGATCGCGGGCAGCACGGTTTTTGTTTTCCGATGGAGGGAACCGCAAACGGCGCGACCTTATCGAATGTGGGGCTATCCCTTCGTGCCGGCGGTTTTCGTTTTGGTTGCCGCCGCTCTGTTGGGCTACACCTTCAAGAATGACTGGCCCAACTCCGGTTACGGAGTGCTCGTGATCTTGGCCGGGATACCTCTGTTCACGTATTTCTCGAGAGCCCGCCGGCAACAGAGCCGCTAATGGTGAGAGCCTCTAACGCAAACTGCGCTAAAAAATCCGCTGAGGACGCTAAAGAAAAATAACTTGTTCGCGAACTCAGGTTTAAAGTCGGCTGAGATAAAGACTACTTAATCTTGCGACGTGCACGTCCCTAAGTAAGGGGTGTTGGTTAGGGTTTTGCACAGGTTTCTTCGGAAGTTGTAAGACTCGCATCGGCGAAACTGCCCGATCTGCGCCCATTCTGGGCCACTTACTCCAAAAGAACATATCCACGGTTACCTAAGGTCAAGAGCCGTTGACACGTTTACCCCCTGTCCTATCTCCCGTATTTTTAAGACTCCAATTCCCGGCGGTTCTCCCCAGACCGGGAACCCTATGGAGAGAAAGTGCATGGCGACGTCTTACGGTAGCTTTCAACTCGGCCTTCTGCCCGAACGCAAAATCAACAAGCGGGCACTCGCGACCAGCTACGCACTGGTGTCGCTAGTTCTGCTCATCGTAATCAACCTGGGATTGGTCCTTCCCGAAAAGCTGCAACTCAGGCAGTATCACGTTACCGAACTCATTCCCATGCCGTCGTTACGGCCGGAACCGGTTCCAGTTAAGGTCACGCCAGAGGTACATCCCAAGCTGCTTCCCGCAGTCAAGATTCCAGTATTTGAGCAACCCAAGCTGGTGGTACCGCACGAGGTTCGGCGCGAAGAACCCCAGCCGGTGGAAGCGCCCAAGGTGGTGGTCAACCAGTTCGCCGCGCCGCAGTTGAAACTGGCGGTGGGCGGAGCACGTCCGCAACTGATCCACACCGGAGATTTCGGCGGCAGCTCGCAGAAGCCCACGGTGAACGCGGCCGTCGAAAAAGTGCAGACCGGCGGCTTTGGAGATCCCAATGGATTGAAGGGCGAAGGCAAGCAGGGTGCCAAGCTCTACGCGGCCCAGGCAGGTGGTTTTGATATGCCGGTCGGCGCTGGACAAGGCAACGGATCAGGTGGCGCTAAAGGGATCAAAGGCACAGTCGCGAGCGCGGATTTCGGCAATGGTATCGCGACCGGCGGAAACGGGGATGGCCGCAGCAACGGCAAAGGCGTTGCGACTGGCGGATTCGGAGCCGAGCAGGTTGTCCATGCCGGACCCAAGATCGCGCAAGTGGATTCCGGGCCGGCAACATCTCCGGTGGAAATTACGTTCAAGCCCAATCCGGTCTACACCGATGAGGCTCGCAGTCTGAAGCTGGAAGGTGAAGTCCTTCTCGAAGTCAGCTTTTCGGCTACGGGTAGCTTGCATGTGAATCGCGTGGTCCGCGGCTTGGGCCACGGACTGGACGAAGCCGCGATTGCCGCTGCCAACAAAATCCGATTCAAACCAGCGCTGCGCAACGGGCAGCCAATGGATTCGACGGCAGTGGTTCACGTCACGTTCCAGCTGGCCTACTAAAAGTTTTGGCGAAGGAATCTGTCGATTCAAAAGTAACGAAAACGAACTCGGGTCACAAGAAACTTGGGTCTAAGAAACTTGGAGAAAAGAGTCATGCGTACTACGAAAGCGATTCTCACTGCGGTCCTGCTGGCATCGATGAGCACAGCCGCACAGCAAGCGGCGCCACAGACGTCCGCCCAGCCGACTGCGCCCGATGCGACACCAACGGCGCAAGCGCAACCGTCTCAGCAGCCTGCTTCGGCAACGGCGCAGACCGCAGACACGCAGGCTCCTCAGTCTGCTCCTGCAGCAACACCTATACCGCTGCCTGTCGCTGCACCTGCTCCCACTACGATGGATCAGGTCGTCAATCTTTTCATTCAGCGGGAACACGGCCTCATCAAGATGCTCGCCGCGCGCACCCCGGTGGTCGAGACCTATCTGCAGAACCTGACCTCGGACCCGCAACTCGGTCCTGTCCCCAGCGGCGATCACTATTTCCTGGGCCGCCTGGATATGGGCGAGACCATCGACCGCAAAGACTACTTGAAGGACGAAGAAAAAGGCGGCATGCAGTCGCGCCTTCTCGGCGGTTTTCAAAAGCTCTATAAGGTCCAATACCAGCCCATGGGATTCTCGTGGATGGTCTATGCCGACCGCACCGACTTCGACCGCGAGCACTACGATTTTCACTATGCCCGCCGCGAATTTCTTGGCGATGTACGCTGCCTGGTGTTTGACGTAACGCCCAAGCCGAAGTCTGGACGGGGCCGCTTCCTGGGCCGTGTCTGGATTGAGGATCAGGGCTACAACATCGTGCGTCTCAACGGAACCTACGTTCCGGCGCCGCGGAATGCTTATTTCTTCCACATGGACAGCTGGCGCTTAAACCTGATTCCTGGCTACTGGGTGCCCTCGTTCATCTATAGCGAAGAAGGCGACTTCAGCGCCGGCGTAAAGAACAAACTGGCATTCAAAGCGCAGACCCGCATCTGGGGTTACGATTTGAAGAAGAGCGGCAAGGACGACGAACTGACGCAAATTCGCGTGGACAGCGTGACCGACGAGAGCGCGACCGCGCAGGATGCCTCTCCGCTGCAAGCGGAACGGGTGTGGCAGCAGCAGGCGGAAGACAACGTGGTCGAACGCCTCACCAACGCCGGCTTGCTCGCGCCTGAGGGCGACGTCGACCGGATTCTTCAGACGGTTGTGAATAACCTGGAAGTGACCAACAACATTGATCTGCCCCGGCCGGTGCGCACGCGCGTGCTGCTTACAGCTCCGCTGGAAACTTTCAGCGTGGGCAACACCATTGTGATCAGCCGTGGGTTAGTCGACGTGCTTCCCGATGAAGCCAGCCTGGCAGCCGTGCTCTCGCATGAGCTCGCGCATATCGTGCTCGGCCACAATCTGGGCAGCAAGTATGCCTTCAACGATCGCATGCTGTTCGGCGACGATTCGACCTATCAGAATCTGGGATTCAAGCACATTCCAGAAGAAGAAACGGCGGCTGACAAAAAAGCTGTCGACCTTCTTAAGAATTCGCCTTACGCGCAGAAGCTGGACAACGTGGGCTTGTTCCTCAAGGCTCTGCAACTGCGCGCTCCTCAGTTGAGCGCACTGTTGACAACGCACCTGGGCAATCCTCTGGCGAGCGGTGGATCGGTAAGCCGCTTGTCCGCTCTGGCGACGCAGGGTCCGGCACTCGACAACAACAAACTCGATCAGATCGCAGCGCTGCCTTTGGGCGGACGCGTGAAGATTAATCCGTGGGACGACAAAGCGGAAATGGTGAAGACGGCTCCGGTCGCCATCACCTCGGCGCGTGACAAGATGCCGTTTGAAGTCACGCCCTTCTTCCCGCGACTGGCTCGCTTCGGTGCAAACGCTGCCGCTCCAACCGCGGCTCCGACCACTGCCGCGGCCACACCCAACACAGGCAACTAGCAGAGGAATCTTTACTCCAAGTTGAAGCAAGACGTGGGCCGGGATCCGGAACTTACTTCCGGGATGCCCGGCCTTCGTTCTTTCAGCCTCGCAGCACTGTGCAGATTCCTTTAGTAGACCGTAACGCTTCTAGTAGACCGTAACGCTTCCGTCAAGCAGGTTGCCGCTGTTGGTATAGCCATCGGTCAAGGTGATGGTAAAAGACCCTGGAGCAGCGAGCGAGCTGTCGGCAGCTATGATCGTGAATGTGACTGGAACCCGATTATCGGTTCCAGACCCCGTAAGAGTGACGGTATGCGCGACATTGTCAACAGTCGCTGCCGTGATTTGCGTCGCCTGAAAGACAACACCAGAACCAGAATCGGTGTAGGATGCAGTGCCCGTGGTCTGGTTGGAATCGTCGTAACTGAAGCTGAACTGTGCCTGGCCGCCATGCTTTCCGTTTTGGTGACCGTTGCCGCCAGCCTCATGCGAGGTGCCCGCACACTTGCCTCCGGTTGTGATGCCAGCGGCCGCCGACTTTTCCCGTGTGAAATAGGTGACCGATGGGCCAGCATGGTTATCCGCAAAGGCTATGTTGACTAGATGGCTCGGATCGATTCCGATCTGGAAAAAGTCGGCGAGGCTCCGATCCGACGCGCCCGTCAGGCCTCCGGTTGAAATTTGCCCCGTATGGTTGGAGTGGTCGGTCGCTTGACTCACCGTGAACGTAGGCGAGACCGCATGACCATTGATGCTCTCTGCAACGAATACATTCCAGTGAGTGTTGGTTGCTGAGACGGTATTGGAGTTTCCAACTTGATCGGCGCCATACCATGCCACAGCGACGTGACCGTTGGCATCAGCAGCGATCCAGGGGAACACATTTGATTTTCCAGCTTGGGAAGTGTTCTGGGTCAGTTTGATGGCCTGAGACCAGCGTGTCCCGTGATTGGTCGAGAACGAGTAATAGATGTCGTTATTGTCGGACCAAGTGGCGTAGACGTATCCAAAGTTGTCCACCGCGAGTCCTGGGAATAAGTTGCCGAGGCCGGCCCCTGAAGGACACGTCGAACCCGCACCACAACTGAAAATCTTGTAGTCGGTGAAAGTTAGTGTGGGATTGGTGAGACTAACGGCTGTAGCCACGCCCACGTAGGTAGCATTCATGTAGGCGCTGCTGTTTTTAGAATTGTCCGTGGGATTGTCTGGGCCAACGAAGATCTGGTAAAGATTTCCGTGGCTTGAGCAACTTGTGTTGTCCACTTTGATCTGTCCCGCGATGTTGCCGGTAGGAGGGCCGACGCTCGGCTCTGTTGCAGCATCCACTACTGTTCCCAGCGCGTCGGTGTAGGTCTCGCCACCATCCGCCGACCGCTGTACAAAGATCTGGGAAGTAGTCCCAAAATCGTGGTACTCCATGTAGACGTGGGAAGGATCGTTGGAGCTATCGATCCACATGCGATCGTCGAAGGGGACACCTGCGGTTGCTGGATTCGGTGTACTGAAAGTGTCCGCACGGTTCGTGGAGTGGCTGCCTGTGACTTCCGCCGCGGCAAGGCTGACCACGGCGAGATTAGGAATATTGGAGTTTGAGGGATCGGGAGTATTCACGGCAAGGTCTCCGTCGCCTCCGCCCGGCGCCAATCCACTCTGAGTGCAAAACGGAGTTACGAACATACCGCAATCCGGCTGACCTTCGTACTTGAAGGGCAGGGTTCCGTCAGCGTTCGGTCCGCGATCCGCAGCCTTGTTCCAGCGCCACAAATCGAGGCCCCCAGGAACTCCGCGGATGGACTCGACATAGATGTCGCCTTGCGAGTCGACGATCATACTGGGCTCGACGGCCTGTCCCGCTCCCGCAGGCAGACATAGACTCTCACTGGGGGTGTAATTCGCGGTTCCCGTGCCAACGTACGCGGTCGCGGCCTGACCGGTCGGGCAGTTGTGCTGCCCCGTAGGATTGCTGGGCGGAGTAGCCTTCGCCACATTGATTCGAATCGGGTAATTGGAAATTCCGGTCGTTGTGTCGAAGCCGACACTGTTGCGTAGGAAATCTCCATCGGCAGTAGATATCACAAATACCGGGATAGTCGATGGCGCAGTCGCTGCACTGTCACGTATGAGGAGGAGGGCGACGCCGCGTGCGGCCTGACAGTTCGCGGCGATCTGAGCAAACAACGTGGTGCCGGTAAGATCGCGGGTATCGGCAAGGCAGATTTGCCCGCTGGTTGCACTCGGGAAGTCTATGGGCAAGGCACCGCCATTGGTATCGAAGACAAAGCTCGCCGTGATTGGCGAGCTAATGTCTGTGCCCGCGTTGGAGGTCGTGGACCAGACCGCCGGAATACATTGCGGGTTCACGGCGCAGCCTGCGGTGTTCGTGGGCTGGGGCCCACTATTCAGTACATCAACGCTGTTCTGAGCGGCGAGGGGAGCAACGGTCAGCAGCAATATGGCTCCGCAACACGATAATATGAGCAGGTTTTTCATCGCTTCTCCTTATGCTGTCGCCCAACTGCGAAGCGCAGCTGTCAACGACGCCCGGTGGACAGGGAATAGGTTCAGACCAATTGGTTCCCAAGGAAATGAAATAGCCAATTTGCGCATGACTCGATGAGAAAGCGAACCAGTTTGGACGAATATCGCAGTCCCTGTAATCGCGTGCAGGCACAGGTGGCGTCGCTAAGTTGCCAGTTGGGGGGAGAAGGGTTGTCTGACTAGGCGAGACTCAATTCCAGAAAGGCTGTGGTAACTAGGAGTTCTTCGACTGCATTACGGCATCTCCTGCGATCGAGACAGCGAACAGGATGTCAGGGTATTAGTATCCATGCGGCAATGATGGACTAATGGGTAGAAGGGTTTTGCCATTTCGTTTTGGCACTGAGCTACAGCAGTCCGCCGGTCTGGACTGCCAGATCGTTCAGTGCCATCTCCAGCTTGGTGATGGCGACGCCGATCTCGGGATGTTCTCCGATTTTTTCCTGCAGCGCTCTCAATATCTGGCGCGCACCTGCGATGTGCTCCGCCGCCTGGGTTGTACCCTTCTCGGGCTTGTGCTCGTTCTCTTGTGGCATCGCCAGTGGCCTCCTGACTGCGTATGCCAATTCTATACCGCAGCCACCGCGCTTCAATACTGTAATAAGGGGCTCAATCCAGCCGCAGATTGAGTCACCCTAAATTGACTTGCTGCGATCGAACGGCCGCAGCTACTTCGCGCCTAGATCGTCGTGCTCGTGATAGTTCGGGTAAGGCGGACGTTTGATCTCCGGTAGCGGATGCTCTTTCAGTTGCTGCATCACGACCTCGATGGCTTTTTCCAGTTGCGCGTCATGGCCCTGTCGGTAAGCTGCGGGATCAAGATCGACTTCAACGTCAGGCGCGATGCCATGGTTTTCAACCTCCCACTCACCGTTGAGGCCGTAAATAGCCGCACGGGGCGCGGTAACACGGCCACCATCGATCAGTTCCGGATAACCGCCGATGCCAACCAGACCTCCCCAGGTCTTCTTGCCAATCAGCGGACCGATGCTGCTCTTGCGAAAATACCAGGGCAAGGCATCGCCGCCCGAGCCGGACATTTCATTGATGATCATGACCTTGGGCCCGAAGATGGCTTCCGACGGGCTCGACCAATCGTGACCTTCGCGAGCGACCACCTTACTCAGCAAAGGACGCTGTAGATACTGGATGATGTAGTCGGCAAGTTGGCCGCCTTCGTTGAAGCGCTCATCGATGATGGCGCCTTCTTTTCCCACCTGTGAAAAGAAATAGCGATTGAAACTGGTGTAGCCACCACCCGCGGTATTCGGCACATGGACATAGGCGATGCGGCCTCCAGTCGCCTGATCGACGCGGCGGCGGTTGCTCTCGATCCAGGCGAGATGGCGCAGATTTTCTTCGCTTTCGACGGGAATTACTGTAACCTCCCGGGAATCTTTGCCGTCAGGATTTGCGCCTATTTTAAGTACGACGTGCTTACCGGCGGTCTCTTCAAAAAAGCTGAAGATGTTGTCGGAAGCGTGCAGCTCGCGGGCGTTCACGGCAAGTATGTAATCTCCAGCCTTGACGTTCACCCCGGGTTGGGTGAGCGGAGCTTCATTGCCGGGATTCCAATTCTCACCGTCGTAAACTTTGACCACGCGATAGCGGCCATTTTCCAAACTATAGTCGGCGCCGAGGAGACCGCCCTTCACTTTTTTGGGCTCGGGAGCTTCGCCTCCGCCAACGAACATGTGGCCGACCGTCATCTCGCCCAGGCACTCCTGAAACAAATAGGTAAGTTCGTCGCGGGACGCGATGCCATCAAGGTAGGGCGCGTATTTCTTCTTCACCTTCTCGATGTCGAGTCCGTGATAGTGCGGGTCATAGAAGAAATCGCGCTCGATGCGCCAGGTTTCGTTATAGATCTGCTTCCACATGGCGCGGGGCTCAACGTAGACTTCCCATCCATCGAGTTTGAGAGGACCAAAGCCCGGCTTGGGCGGGCCCGAAGCGGCCGGACCATCGTCAACCGAAGCGGTGGCCCATGAGTCGCCTTTGCGATAAAGAATTTTTTCGCCATCGAAAGAAACCGTGAAGTCGTTGACCTCGTCCATTACTTTGTCGACCTTGCGCTTGCTGAGATCGAACTTCTGAATGGTCTGATTCACGTTGGGCTGGTCGTCTTCGCTGACGACCATGGGACCCTCGGAGAGGAACAGGATTCCCGTCTTGCCTGGGAGTAAGGCGAAGTAGTTCTTGGCGGGAATGGGGAGTGAGAGAATGCGTTGACCGATTCCGTCGATGTCGATCTTGACGACGACGGGCTCCTCTTTTTTGTCTTTGTCCTTCTTTTCGTCTTTGTCTTTGCCTTTATCGGCAG
>QIAK01000462.1:0-1791 GCA_003225515.1 Acidobacteriota bacterium
AATGAGACGCGCATCAGCCGCCACAGCACGTCGAACTGCAAACGAAGCTGCCGTTTGAGAATGCGGATCCGCTCCGTGCCTTTGAGCAGGCGATAAAACTGGTAAATCACGCCAATGCTGCGACCTGTGAGAGTCGCCAGAGCTGCGCCCTTTACGCCGAGCCTGGGAAAATGCAGCCAGCCGAAAATCAGGCAGGGATCGAGCACCAGGTTGATGATGTTCGATACCCAGAGCAGGCGCATTGCGATAGCTGCGTCTCCCGCTCCACGAAAGATCGCGTTATTGAGAAATAACAGCAGCACGGCACCACTGCCGCCCAGGCAGATTCTGGTATAACCGCTGCCCATGGCAATCATCTCGGGCGAGGCTCCCATCCCTTGCAAAAGGCGTGGAGCCAGTATGAAACACGGCACTCCAATGGCAACCGAGACCAAGAGTCCGAGCGAGATTGCCTGCACTCCGGCGACGGCCGCTCCCTCAGGATCCTTTTCACCGATACGGCGCGCAACCATCGCGGTGGTCGAGAGGCTGAGTCCCATGCCGACGGCGAACACCAGGCTCAACATCGACTCTGTCAATCCGACCGTGGCGACGGCGTTCGCCCCGAGGCGGCCCACCCAAAACACGTCGACCACCGCAAACAGCGATTCCAGCACCATCTCTAAAACCATGGGCACAGCCAGCAGGAGAATTGCCCGGTTCAAACTTCCGGCGGTATAGTCCTGATGAGAGCCGCGAAGGGCCTCTACCAGCGATGACCAAAGCGAACGCTGCGGCGCGGCAGCAGTTGAAATCGCTTCCATAACAACCTTGGGCTTTCCGCAACCACATGCCGGCCGGATTCGCCGAAGCAGTTGCATGCAGAATCAATCCAATATCAAATCAGGGAGCGTGCAAAGCAGCAGGGGGAACGGGATGGACGATTAACGAGGCTTAAACATGGTGGTCCTCAGCGTGAGTCGAACGATGACGGGATTCTACCGCAAGCTCAGCGCCCGTGCCAAAGCTGGCTCGCTCAAGCTTTTCGTGTACCTCGTCTGCGAAGTCAGCGGAACGGCTATTTCTTCGGTAGCGCCAACACGCGTGCGGAGATCGCCCCATTCTTCAACATGCCGCCAAGAATCAAGGGGCCGAGCGGAGTGGTGAGAACTCCACGGCCATCGGCCCGCACGTCGAACGTATCCTCAGTGATCGTTACCCAGCGGCTGCCGTGCATCTCGAAGGCGAAGGTCACTGGAGAAATCTCGGCGAGTTTGCCGTCCTGATCCAGGCCGTTGAAATTGTGCGGAGTGACCGTTCCGCCCGAAAACATGATCCTGTGGTCTCGTTCTCCCGCGCCCGCCACAATGCCGAAGCGCCCCGGCCCAGGATGCGCCGGCAGTTTGCTCCACTCGATCTTGTTGGGATCTTTGTGGTCGATCTTGCCCATCCAGCATTCGTCGGAGCTAACGTAATGTCCGCCTGCTTCTTTCTTAGCGCCATCCACATACACGATGGCGTCGTCAGCCAATCCGCCGGCATGGCCGAAGACCGGAGTGCCCGGAAACGGAGTGCCCTGGCTCCAGGTATTCTTCTCGGCGTCGTACACCTGCACGTTGTTGACGGGACCGTTCTTCGAGCGTCCGCCGACCAGATAAATGTAGCGGTCGTGGTTTACGCCGATGACTGCACTGTCGATCGGCACCGGGATGTCTTCCGCGCGGTACCATCGATGATCGTCAGGCACATAAGAATTCACGTCGCCGACTGTCATCTCCGTGCCTTGCTTGTCGACTACGTATCCGCCAAAAA
>QIAK01000462.1:1843-4302 GCA_003225515.1 Acidobacteriota bacterium
CCGACGTGAGGCGCAAGATATACATCTTGTTGGTAATGTCATCCCAGGTTTTCTTGGTGCCAACCCCCATCAGCGAATAGATATCAATCCCATTCTTGAGCGATGCAACCGCGTTGTTGGCAACCGCGCTGGGCATCGGTGGAATTTTGGGTTGATCGGCCGCCAGCAGGAAGAGGGCACACAGCACCGGGAGGAAGAAGAAAGCCAGTTTTCTCATTGGGGAGATATTACGTCTTCGGCATAGGCGGCGGCAAAGGCCAAAGCAGGCGTTGTTGCGTGAGTGGCTTTAACCACGAGTCGGCGATGTTGAGAGCCGCTGGGCCAACGCTTTCCGGAACGTAAGTGAATTCTGTTATTTCACCAACCCCTGCCGCACTCCGTGAATAAAATCGGTGTAGGCCGGCGTGTGCCCGCTCGCGCGCATGTGGCTGGCAATCTGGCCGCGATGATAAGCAGAGTGAAGCGTCACATGCGCCAATACGTCTACAATCGTGCTCGTCCACTGCTCGCCCTTGCTGTTCTTGTAGGAGATAGACTGAGAGACATCCCCGGCGGTGATGAGATCGAGAAATTCGAGCCAGAGCTTTCCCATTTCTGCCGCCTGCGCCTCGCACTGAGAGAGATCAGGCTGCGGCCACACGGGGACACTCTGAGGCTGCTGCTTCAAACGATCCAGCCAGACCCGCTCGGCAGCGAGAATATGGGACATAAGCTGCAGCGACCGTTGATCGGTACCGCCGGCGGTTCGGATGGCGTGCAGGACTTCTCGATTGGCCCATTCATCATAGGCAAACTGGCGACGAAGGTAATCGGCAACATTCACGAGGCTGTCTCCTGAAGATCAGTGGCCCTGACCCTGAGTTGTAACCATCCTTTCACATTTCGGGGTTAGACTTTCTTTTAAGTGTCTTGATGCCACGCAAAAGTGGAAATTCGGAAAAGGTTGAAACCTCGCAAGCGGCGGCCCGCAAGCGTCCGAACGCAAGCGGATCCGCGTCTGAACCAAGACTCGGCGCTCCCGACGATCTGGTGCGGCTCTCTCTAAAGGCTTGCCTGATTGCCCGTGATGCGGCTTTCAATCTACGCGACCTGCTCACAAATTCATCGCGCATGGCCTTTCTCGCCATAAAGGATTGCGAAAAAGAACTCGACCTCATCGAGCGGCAGATTGACGAGCGCCTGCCCGCGGCAATAACCCGTGTCAACGAAACCCGCGCCCGCCAGTTGCTGTCGAGCCTGAAATCCACGACCGATCTCGAGCGCATCGGCGACCTGGTTATGAGTGTGGCCATGCGGGTGCAATCCCGAAGCTCAAAGATGGCCGTTTCTGATGTGCGCCAACTCGTGGAAATGTCGTCGGTGCTGCGCGAAATGCTCGACCTGATTCATCAAGGCTTCTCCACGCTCGATCTGGAGTGTGCCCGCAAGGTGTTGCAGATGGATAAAGAAATCGACCGAGTCTGTCATACCCTGTTTCAAAAACATCTGGCAGAAACCGTCGCGCAGGGCGACAGCACAGGTTTCGATGTGCTGCTCATGGCGCAGGCACTGGAGCGCGCCGGCGACCACACGACGAATCTCGCAGAAGATCTTTACAACCTGATCGAAGGCCGCAGCCTGCGGCATGTGCTGAAGAAGAAAGCTTCGAATTAAAACTCATGGAGCCCCGGACGCCCCGTCCTTATCGCCTGAACGCGTGGGATTGACTCTGTTAAGCGCTCAGGTCGCTGCGCGGGGCGGACGAGGCGTCTGCCCTCCATACAAATTCATCGTCCCTTAACAAGCGCGAAACATTCTGGAAACATTTACCCAATAGAGTCTGGGACAGCATTCTTACTGCGAAGTCCTGTGACTTCGTAGTACCCCGAAGCGCAAAAATGTATCAACCAGAGGAATTCCACGAACGAACCGGGAACCCCAACAGCGCTGCGGCGTTCCGGCCCCTCATTTTCGTTGTTGAAGATGAGGAAGATATCGCCCGGCTGATTTCACATAATCTGCAAGCAGCCGGATTTGAGGTGCAGAGTTTTGTGAGCGGCGCGTCGGTACTCAGTGAAGCCGTGCGGGAAATGCCAGCGCTTTTTCTGCTGGATGTGATGCTGCCGGGAACCGATGGCTTCGAACTCTGCCGTCACATTCGCCAGACACCGGCGCTTTTGGCGACTCCCATCATCTTTCTCACAGCCAAAACTGGAGAAGCGGACCGCGTCAAGGGATTGGAACTAGGCGGCGACGATTACATCACCAAGCCTTTCAGTCCGCGCGAACTGGTGGCGAGGATTCGAAGTGTGCTGCGCGGACTAGGGCAGGGTCCGTCGCCGGGTGAAGTGTTGCGGTTGGGCGAATTGGAAATTGATGTCTCCTCGATGACCGTGCAGATGCAGGGCCGCAACGTCCTGACCACGGTCCGCGAATTTCGCCTGCTGGAATATCTAGCCGCGCATCGTGGCCGCGTGCTG
>QIAK01000463.1:0-264 GCA_003225515.1 Acidobacteriota bacterium
CCGGCGTCCACAGGATGGAATTCTGAAATTTCTGATTCTCGTCCCATCCCCAGCTGATCGAGACCACTGAAGGATCATTCACCTTATCGGCGATGACCGCGCTGATGCAGTCGATCAGCCCCTTCTGGTCGAACGTGGAAAAATAAACCGCTATCTTGGCCTGGGGAGCGAGCGCGCCCGCCACATCAATGTCGAGCATAACTTCGCCCGTCGAGTCTGGATCCGACGCCGGATCGACGGAAACGTTGTTTACCGAAATGGGGA
>QIAK01000463.1:270-3110 GCA_003225515.1 Acidobacteriota bacterium
GTTTACGGAAGTAGGTTTTGACGCTATCCATCTCGACCCCGCCGCCAAATTCCAGTAGAGCAATGCATTGGTCCTTGGCGTTTGAGGTGGGGAAGTTATAAATAGCTCCCAGCTCCGGCGGCTCAAACCAGCGCCGGGTCGGCGCAGCGGCGGCCATTGGAGTGAGTACCGTGACCGCTTCCGTCGCCCGGTGCCGGCGAAGTTGACGGTGGTTGTTAAAGCCGAAGACTCCGGTGACTGCGCCCTCCAGTTCAGCCGGAACTGAAGTCGGCCCGGTGTGGGCATGGAACTCGCCCATCTGCGCGTGCTTGTAGTCGAACAGGCTCACGCCGAAGGCTTGCGTCACGTCCTCAACCGTGCCCGCCAATCGCAGGCGCGCTGCTCCGACCTCCTCGCGAGTGACTTGCAAATTGTGCTCGTGGGCGTATTTGACGATGCGATCAACCGCATCGCCCTTGGCCCCGTATTCGCCTTCCAGCTCATCGCGCGTCATGTACTTGCGCTCGCGTGGTTTCAGCTTTTCGATGCCGGCCAGACTGGGCAATGCCTTCTTGCGTGCCACTCCCAAGGTGACTTCGATCCATTGATGCGGGTTGGTCTTGCGCTGGATCATGGAGCCAGCGGGTAAGGTGTGGGTGCTTCCGGGAAGTTCTACGTGCTGCATAACTCCTCCTAACGAATGCGAATCGAACGTGAATCAGCAAACGTGAATCAGCTAACGTGAATTGGCGAACGTGAATCAGCAAACGTGAATCAGGGAACGTGCGGCGCAATGGCCGCAGCGGCTACCCGACTCCGGCGAGTCTGACTTCGACAGCCCGGCTCGACGGATCTACTTGCGACAGGGAAAGACTTCACTTGGTCCAGCGACTTGGTCCAGCGACTTAGCCCAGCGACTTAGGCCCAGAACAGATTTCTTTCCGCTTACTTCAGGTCCGCCAGATCAGCCCGCAACTGTTGCAGGTTGAAACCTTGCGGCGTCGTTTTCTTTCCGGTCAGATAATCGTTGCTGAGAATGGCGTAGGCGCAGTACGCCTCCCAGAACGACCACGTCATACTCTGTAGTGCGCCCCAGGTCACAACCGTTACACCACGAGCGTCATAAGCCATGACCGGAATGGCATGGCCGCCCCATGAACCCGGCTTGCCGTCTCCTGTGCTACCTCCGGGAGGCACTGACCAGGGCTGGTGATTTTGGGTTTGGGCCTTGGCGCTGACGGGCAACTGCACGCCGATGTAGCAGCCTTCAAAGACATAGACCGAATCCATGATGTGATGGTGGTTGGCGGGTTCGAGCGAGACATAGGCGCCGATTTTGTGGCCCGCGATCCCAGTCTGACGCCAATAATTCAGGACATCAACCTCTTGCGCGCCGTTGTCATTGGCTCCGGTCACGGGGTTGTATCCAGTAACGGCGGAATAGGCAGCCACGATCTGCTTGTCAGTGGGCGTGACCATCTTCTTGCCGGCATTTGCCGTCCATTCCATGATCAGGTGCCCGGCAGCGGCGCAGGTGCAGTCGCCAATCTGGTCGTTGTCCATCATTCCCCAGGAGGTCACTTTTTTCGTGAGGTCGAAGCTGTCAGGTGGCGTAGGCAGCGAAGGAGCTATATATGAGGCCAGCAGCAGCGCGCGAGGGTCGTGCCGCGCGACCGCCTTACCAAGCTTGAGTTTGCGTGTGTCCACCCGTGTCGGATCGACTTTCATAGTCACGCCCGCACGTGCGTCGACCACAGCAGGATCCAATTTCCTGACAGCCATAGAATTCTCCTCTGCTAGAGTTCGGAATTTTTTCAATCGCCAAAGGGGCCGGCCCGCTCGCAGGAATTTCTGCGCGAACGGGAGGTGCTCACTTACTGAGGGGAAGAAGTGGGGCGAATATTAGACCGGAATGCAGCGGCGTAAAACGGCTTTAGGAATTTGTTACGAAATGCGAACAGGTGAGGCAAGGTTGGCGAAGGCAGGAGGCTACCGGTTGCGGAATACGCTGGTATTCCTTGGGCCCGCTTGGCGAGCGATGCCTTCCTGGATACGGAAGAGGAACCCCGGCAGGTGGTCCGTCATGGCATGCCGAACGCCCGGGCCGAATTCATGCAGCAAGTTCATCCCGGCATCATTGCCGATGGTCGAACCGAAGTCGCTGATCGGCTCCGAACCGGAGCGCAACCAGTAAGGACGCGAGGCGCTGTGGGAGGCGACGGCCGCCGCGACGCTTAACAGGTAGGAAGTGTTGAGCCGGCGTCTTCCAGTTCCATCGCGCGTGACCAGAATTTGCGAAGCGGCATCCGTGGCTCGTGTCATCCATTTATCGCTCTCCGATGCGTGATATCGCGCGCTTGGATTGAGCAAAGATGGGTACAGGTGCTTCTGGAAAAAATCGGTGGACTGTTTTGAAACTGGGGTGCCTCCGTGCAGCGCTAAAGGCGGAAGTTCAAAAGCGCCATGGGCCACATTGGTTTCGACGACTGCCTTTGCATTCACATCCACGGCGTTAGCCGGCGACGGCAATTGCGCTTGGTCGACTACTCGTTCAAGTGCAATGGCTGGACTTAATACCTGCGCCGAAGGAGCGTCAGGCAAGGTTTTCGCGGATGTTTTCTCCGTGTTGCCGCCCTGACACACTGCCACGCCGGCCAGTAACAGCCAGAAACATGTTACCCGGAGTGGTGCAATTCGTTTCACAATAAAGCTCAATTCCAAGGCCGCTAACCGGTTTCGTTGGGCCTGCCGCAGGCAGAATCGCTGCGACTCCACTCGGAATGTAGCAAGTGCCGTGCCATCCACCCGGTACCGGCCAGGGTGCGCCAAGCCATTGAAGTATTGGGAGAACCTGCGTTTCC
>QIAK01000463.1:3221-5012 GCA_003225515.1 Acidobacteriota bacterium
GTTACTGAGTATTACAACTGATCCCCGAATCAGCGTCAGCAAAGTGAATTAAGTGGGATTGGGGACTCCGAGAGCTGCGGACGCCTGAGTTATAGCCAGAAGTCTCGGTGGGGTGCGGGCGAGACACTTTGGCTGGCGGCAGCGGCACGTCCTTGATCGGGTGCGACGACGGGCTCGACGCGGTTTCGTCCTGCGTTCTTGGCCTGGTACATGGCAGTGTCGGCGGCGTGCAGCAACTTTTCAATTTCTCCTGCGGTCTGGCCGGTGGCGACGCCGAGGCTCAGGCTCACTTTCACGCTCGAGCCTCCGACCATGAAGTTGCAGTTCGCAATGTGAGTGCGTACGCGCTCTGCCAATTCCCATGTCTCGGCCAGCCCGCAAGCCGGGGCGACGATCAGGAATTCCTCGCCTCCGCAGCGTCCAACTGAATCATAGGGGCGGACCACAGCCGCAATGCCGCTGGCAATGATGCGCAGCACAGCGTCACCGGCGGCATGTCCACGGCTGTCATTGATGGCTTTAAAATGATCGACGTCAATCATGATGCGCGCAGCAAATCGCGCTCCAGAATTGAGAGGATGGCTTTTCGGTTCCAAAGACTGGTGAGCCCGTCGCGGGAGGCCTCGCGCCGCAGAGCTTCTTTGGCCAGGAGCAGTCGATTCTGCGTTACCAGCAGGCGCGCGCTCGAACACACAAACGAGAGCAGCACGACGAATGCCGCCAGTCCCAGGCGCTCGCGGGCAATGCGCAGAGACATGAACAACACGAGCAGCGGATACAGCAGGTGAAACATCTCCGCATAGATTCTTTTTTCGTGAGCCGGCGCTTCCAACGAAAGCTCCGGCGACTCCGCCTGCGTCCAACTGGTCGCGATGAGAATCGGCGCGACCAGCAAAGCGCTCCACATCAGATCGAACCATGCGCCCGTCTTCAGGCCAATTCCGGGACCGTAGTAGTACATCGCATCCACGCCACCGGAGCAGGCCAGGAAGATTCCCATGCGCCCGAATAGGATGCGGGCGTCGCGGGATTGGGTGATCAGCGCGCGCAAAACAAAAGCGCCCGCGACAAAGGAATACCCGATGAAATAGGGCTGCCAAACTTCGTGCGCCAGTTCTCCAGGCGAGTCGGACTTGGGTATGTAAAAGAAATACAGATAGGCGGCGATGCAAATCAGCACCGCCTGCACGAAGTCGAGCGCTACCAGAGCGTCCAGCTTCCCAGCCTCGTTCTCGGGATCCAGAAACATCGCCATGGCCAATGGAACAAACCAGAACGAGAACAGCATGTTGTTCGTCCAGGCCACGGGCAGGGATGGAAATAGATCGTTGTAAACGCTGAGGCCTTGGGCAAGAATCCACAGTGCGTATGCGGCTGTGGTAAGACGCCAGAAAGAAAGAGCAATCCCCTCGGACCGGCGGCTGGCCTGCCGCAGGGCATAGATCAGTACCGCCCCCAGCGCGAGTTGAAGCACGTCCGAGATAACCGGACCCTGGCCATTTGTACCAAGGAACGCGATCACACCGGCGTGCGCCAGCCATAGAAGGCCGGTGAGCATGACGACGGTGCGTGCGCGTGGCAAGATAGTTTCCTTCACAATATCTTTTGCAGATTATGTCGCGGGGGGATGGGCTAGCCGGATCGCAGATCGCTTGCTGTCCGCTAACCTCGTGATGGGCACACTTTTACACGGATGCCCAAGACCTCTCAGTATCCCGCATTGTTATTACCTTTTCACCTGACCATAGTACCCCCGCCGATAGTTACTGCAGAAGCATAAATTGGGCAGTA
>QIAK01000491.1 GCA_003225515.1 Acidobacteriota bacterium
GGAGACGTATTCGGCACCACCCAATATTCCGTCTTCACCTGCGCCCCAGTTTGGTATACGACGGTGTAATACATTCCCGCCGGATTCGCTCCGGCATTCGGCACCAAAGCCACACTGAGCGCGCCGTTTGCCCCCAGCGCCACATTCGTCGCCCCTCCCGCCACCGCCGTTCCGCTCGCAGTCAAAAAAGCCGGCCAGGTTATGATCAGGTTTCCCTGGGCATAGCTTCCGTCAGCGAGGTACACGGTATCCGCAACGGTCGTAGTCGCCGGTCCCTGAGGAACGGGTGCTCCACTCGCCCTGCTCGCGGAACCCGTTATCGTCAGCACCGCCACCAACCAATAAAAAAGCCGCCCCATAGGGCGGCGGTCCGCGTCAAACATCGTCTCCTCCATCCAATCCCGCGGCAGCAAACCTCCGCCACCCGCGCTTTCACAAACTAAAACATTGTCATCCCGATCAAATCACAACCAGCAAAGCAGCACGAACAAAGCGACGTTCAGCTTTGACATTGTCATCCCGAGCGCAGTCGAGCGACCTGGTGCTCCCCTCAAGACTCCCCGTCACCAGCCCCAAGGAATCTCTCCACACTCTCCACATAAACTTCCGCCAAATCCGCCACCGGACGCCGCCCCACAATCAATTCCTTAGCATCCGCCAGACTCCATCCCGTCGAGACCAGAACGGCCAGCGCCATCATCGGAGCCCGGTGCACTCCAGCTGCGCAATGGATGAACAGCTTCGCGTCCGTTCCCTCAAACGCCTGCAACGCAAAATCCACGCCGCGCTGAAATAATGCCGGAGGCTTCGCTTCAAAATCGTCGTCGGTCGGATTCCACAGCACCTCGATGCCATGCGCCACTCCCAGCGGCGTGTCGTCGAACTCGATCTGCATGTCGATAATGTGCGTGATTCCCGCCCGCGCCACATTCGCCATGTTCTCCGCGTTCCAAATTCCGCCTCCGACCGCGATCCGGTCGGTCAACCATGTAATATCCATCCCCGTCCTATGTAGCTTTCGGTGCGAAGCCGTCGGTCGAGGTCTGGTATCCCCTTCTCCCCGGATTTTAATCTTCGAAGGACTAACCCAGACTGCAACCGCATCTTCTTCTCGCACTGCTCCACTCCATTTTACGGTATCGCCCACAGGGCCCAACGTCAGGCCGAGTACCCATGTCACGCGGTACGCCAATTCTCGTGGGTGCCCCACTTCTCGCCGCATTGCGAGAAGTGGGAATTTCGAATCTCAACCCTAAACCGGCGCCTGATCTTTGCTTCCCTCGCCAGGCAAAGCCTCCGACACAGCATCCTCGTGCTTCGACTTTCCAGCCACGCTCTCAGCGCTCACAGCCTTCGGTTCATCGTCCTCATCCTGCGAAATCGGTTCGTCAGGAAGGTCCAGCCGCCTCAGCAATGTTTGCGCCAGACAATCTTCCGCCTCGCTGCTCTGGCTTCCATCCGTTGGCTCCGGAAAAATCTTCGCCAGCTCCAACAAGTACTTGAATGGGGCCAGTTGTCCCTTCTTCCCGTCCTCGATCACTGCCTTCGCCATCGTCGTGGCTTCCGATTCCACCATCTGCGCGATCTCTTTCCGCACTTCTGCGGGATTCAGCTCTGTGCTCTTCTTTGGACTCTGCTTCTTCGCGGATTTTTTCGTCGCCGTGCTCTTCGCTTTTTTCTTAGTCATTGCCCCAGACTCGGATCCCTGTCGTTGTGAGCCTTCGCCCAAAATGCAAACGGCGCGCCGGGATGGCGCGCCGCCTCAAAGAGAATTTTTTATTTCTTACTCTCTATATCTAGAATAGCAAATCGCGAAGGGTAAACCGGAAAA
>QIAK01000492.1 GCA_003225515.1 Acidobacteriota bacterium
CGACGTTCTGCGTTTTGTGACATCGGCATAGCTGAGTCATTCCGGGAACGTCGGTCTACTCTGAGGATCAGAACGCAACTGGAACCTCGCACCGCCTTGCTCAAAGGAACAACATCCGTATCACCCAGAGCTTTGTGCGGTAGGCGTCCAGGTACCACCGGATTGGGCAGCACCTTGTTCTCGGTGGCGGAGGGCAAGGCACAGGAATGGGACTATCCATCAGTCGGGCAATCGTCGAGTGCCATAGTGGCCGTCTGTGGGCGAGCTCTAACACTGGACGGGGTGCAACGTTTCATTTTTCCCTGCCCACCGAAGCTAAGACAGCCAAAATGTGGAAAGAAGGAGCTTGATGCCGCGAACCTCGAGGTCTTTTTAGGACGCTAGCAGTTAGTTCTGTGATCCTTAATTAATGGATGCTACGACGAAAACGACTGAAACGCTCTCCTCCTGGCGCTGGATGGTACTTGCAATCATTGTTGCAGTCCAGTTCCAGATAATGTTAATAACGTTTGCTCCTGCAGCAGTCGCCAGCCCCATAATCTCAGATCTGCAGCTGACCCGAACTGAGTTCGGCCTGATCATGTCGGCTCTAAACCTTGCCATCATGGTTTGCCAAGTGTTGGGAAGTGTGCTCGTCGACCGCGCAGGACTAAAACTGGGTCTGCTGTCTGGAGTTGCACTATTAGGAATAGGCGCGGTCCTTCTGCTACGTGTGCACAGCCTGGAATTTGTTTTATTCTCTAGAGTTCTTCAGGGAATTGGCATCGGTATCTGTTATCCCGTGATGGGCGCATTAATCGTGGCTTGGTTTACCAAGCGCGAGCAACCCTACATTAATACGATCTTTGCTGCGGTTACGTTCTTGGGAATCGGATCAAGCATGCTGGTCACTGTAGGTCTTTTTGGCTGGCTCAATCGCTCGTGGAGGCAGGCAATTGGCACTTATGGGTTCAGCATCCTCGCCACAGCGCTTATCTGGCTGGTCATCGGACGAAATCGCAAAGAGACCGTCTCTACGGAAGAGACATCAGTGGCCGGCGCCACTATCAAGAATCCGAACTCTCTCCCGAAAGCGCTCACTATGCCAGTTGTTTGGACTCTCGGGCTTGCCACCTTTGCCATCTCGTGGGTTTACAACATGGACCTTTCGTTTATACCGCTCTTTCTTGAAAGCGGGCACGGTATTTCGTTGCCAGATGCGAGCCGTCTGGCTTCACTACTGCCGTTTAGTGGCATAGCAGGGGTAATTTTCTTTGGTGTTTTAGCGACTCGGGCTACATGGCGGAAGCATTTACTGTCGACGAGTTGCGCTGTGGTCCTCTTAGGCAGCATCGCGCTTTTTTTCGGCGAAGGTACGATCACTAAGGCCGGGCTGCTTGTCGTTGGATTTGGGCTCTCCGGCTGGCTTCCTGTTTTGAACACTTACATTATGGCGTTACCGTCGATGACGCCCTCGCTGATGGCGGCATTCGTCGTCCTCGTGAACATGGCGATATACATGGTGTCGGCTGGCTTTCTGAGAGGTCGTTTGGATTGCGGAACAGCCTGGCCCTGTTCTCTTAAATCGAATTGGTCGCGATTCTCATCTTCATGCGGTTACCAACAATTGGCCGAGTGGATGTGCAAGCTGCAAGAGAGCAAGCACGCCTTTGCGGCCGTTGAAACACCTCCCTCCTGACATACGGCAAATCTTTAGGCTGCAGTACTGACAAACGGGAGTGCTGATAGAGAATTGCGGATACAGGAGGGAACGGAAGAATTCATCGACACAGCTTGTTCTATGGAGTTCTCGCGCCGGGGACTGTGCACATGTAGTTGTATCAGGGTTGCGAAGCGTCAATTGCCCGACCAATACTGGTTGAATCCGACATAGTCAGAATCCAGGTTCGCAAGGATCTTCCGGCGCAGTTCTAAAATGTCAACCGATCCTTGCTTTTGATAAAGCACCTTACCGCCAGGAGCGAGTAAAACGGTATAGGGCACGGCCGACTCCCACGTGGGATCGAATGCCGCCTGCAGGGATGCGGCGTCGTCCGAAGCAAAAAGCAGATTGCGGCTGGTGGCGTGCATCTTCTCCAGCAATTTCATGACGCTCTTTGTCTCGTCAGGCATGTTGGTCGATACCGTAACTAATCCCAGGTCGCGCATGCTGTACATCCGGTAAGTATCTTCGAGATCGGCGAACTCGGCTATGCACGAACCGCACCATGTCGCCCAAAAACTGACCAGGAGCATTTGCTTGCCAGGATTGGCGCGCAACGTTTTCAAGTCGGCGGCAGTCGCCATCTGCAGTTGAACGGGCTGCGCTTCAATCTTCCGCAAGCCCTCCATCCGCGAAGACGCTTTCTCCTGCCACTTCGTCGAGCAACCAAAAACTCCGGTGTGTTTCACAGCGACTTCCTGATGCGCCAGTATCGCGTCGATCGCACTGCGCGCATCTTGAGTCTTCACCAGCTCTATTCGGTAGCTGTTGTCAAGGCGGCCTTCGTAGCGCAGACGACGTTCCTGATCAAAGATAAAGGCGTGCGGCGTTGCCTGCGGACCATAGGCCCTGGTCACCGCTTGCGTGTCGCCATCGTAAAGATAGGGATATAGCAGATGCTTGTATTCGGCGCGGAGTTTCATCTCGGCCAGGCTGTCGCTGATATCC
>QIAK01000493.1 GCA_003225515.1 Acidobacteriota bacterium
TCTCACATGCAAACGGGCTGGGCGGAACGCCAGCCTGGGCACAGCTCACAGTTTCGGGGGGACCGTCGCCTCGTACCGGCCATTCTGCGATATACGACGCGCAGAACAGCCGCATTGTGATTTATGGCGGGCTCAGCGCCGGCTCGGTATTCAGCGATGTTTGGATACTTTCAAATGCAAATGGCGTGGCCGGATCACCGGGATGGACGCAACTCACTCCCGCTAGCCCGGGCCCACCGCGCTATGACCATAGCGCGGTTTATGACCCAGCGACGAATCAGATGATTATTTTCGGCGGAGTGATTACCTCATCTCCGCTCTCACCCGACGCCAACGTTTTTTCCCTTACAGGCGCCAATGGTTTGCAATGATTTGCAAACTTCCGGGGCGAACGCATTGACCTATCAAGCGGTTTTCTAGCGTGACGAACTCCTCTTGCGGGGTACCTTCGCACCCTTTTTACGCGCCTCTGACAATCCAATTGCAATCGCCTGTTTGCGGCTTTTTACCTTTCCGCCTTTCCCTCCCGGTCCTGACTTCAGCGTGCCATGTTTGCGCCGGCGCATGGCGCTCTCTACGGTTTTGCCCGCTGACTTTCCATATCTGCGTCCGCTGCTTTTGCTGCGAGAAGTACCACGATGTTGTGGCATGTTGCACCTCCTAAAATTAGAGACTCCATCGCTTCAAGAGGTTGGCAGGCTTGAGTTCGCTAAACTGCTGCAATTACGCAGCACGATCCCTGACGTTAGCGGAGGTCAGGGACTTGGCACAGTGCGCGCAGCAAAAGAAGTGCCCGGCAACTTCTGTTCCATGCCCAATCACCTTGCATCCGCAATGTTCACACTTCGGCGCGAGCGCCTGAATTGCGCATTCAAAACTATCGAACGTGTGTCGCGAACCAGCTGTAACAATTTCGAATGCCTTGTCATACTCGTTTCCGCACATTTCACATCGTGCCATACAGGATTTCCTCCAAGTGAGACAGTTTCTGATGCCATGGTGGCAGGCAGGGTTTCCGGTTCTACTCACGAATTCAACCCGGGTAGAGGCTCCGCCTGATACCACTTAATCGTGCCGGAGCCCAAAATTAATTGGGAGGTGACATCGATGCTTTCAAAGCGATCCGGTCCTCACGGGGTATCAGGCGGAGTTGTGCCAGGCAGAGTTCATCGCATGCATCCGATGTTTCACCGAAGCCTCTTGTCAATTGCGATGGTGGTGTCATCGGTTCTGCTCTGGGGAACAAACCCGCGTGCGTTCGCACAAAAGCAAACGTCAAATGCTCAGAGCAAAAGCGAAGCCGGCATAGTCGCTCGCGGCAAATATATTGTGGAAGGTGTTGCCATGTGCGGCCAGTGCCATACCCCACGCGACAGTAATGGAGGCTCTGACCGCTCGCGCTGGCTTCAGGGTGCGCCCTTGCCATGGAGTCCGGACAAGCCCGAGTCGGACTGGGCGACCAATGCACCACGGATTGGCAGCACTCCTTTGCCGGCGAGCGACGACGACATGGTGAAACTTCTTACGACTGGCATTTGGAAAAACGGCAGCCGTCTCCGCCCGCCCATGCCTCAGTTTCGGATGAGTCGTGGTGATGCTGAAGCGGTGGTCGCGTATTTAAAATCGTTCAATTCGCAACCATGAACCAGCAACACTAGGCGGCGATTCGGCGGCTGACTGCCCGCACCTTCTCGGCAAAACTCCGCTCGCGTACGGGAACGCTGGCTTCCCAGGGCTCGTCAACGCCCATCAGAGCCAAAGCTCCGCCCGCGAGTGCCATGTTCTTCATGAAATTGATCATATTGTTGTTGCGGGTTTCGGGATCTTCATCGCGCCAGAAATTGTGCATCACCGGCGAGACTCCAGCCAGAAAACCAAGAACCGCGAAGGCACCCAACTTGGGTTTCACACCGAGCAGCAGACTGGCCCCACCTGCGAGAAGGGGAACGGCAGACAAGGTCACCGCTAACTCAGGCGAAGGCACGCCCTTGGCACGCGCGTACTCTGCCATCTCCTTGCGTTTTTGCAGGTGGTTGATGCCGTTAGTAATGAAAAATCCTGCGAACAACAAGCGACCGATTAGAAAAGGGCCTTTCATAATTTTTCCTCCAGATTATTGTGTGACTCGTGGAACGCCGAAGCGCAAAGACAAAGGCAACTCCTTAGGACGGGAGCGGGCGCATATGTGATGAAGAAACAACCAGAGCAGTTGTCATGGGATGCCTCAGCCGCACCCAAACGGATTGGCACATACGCACTTACAATATTCAGGATACGATTGTTACGATCTCAACGTCTTCCTGCTGGTTTTCCAGGTGCACTAAAACAGAGTCGTTCCTGCGCTCCAATAAAAGATCGACACGAACTTTTCCGCAGCACAGTCCGCGTATCGCCAGCTGAGGAATGCCCTCAGGTAGAAAAGGACGGTCAAACATA
>QIAK01000423.1:0-432 GCA_003225515.1 Acidobacteriota bacterium
CGGTAATTGAAGCCTTTCGTGCGGGCGCGCGAGGTGTTTTCTGCCGCACCGAGTCGCTCAAACTACTCGCCAAGTCGATTCGATGCGTTCACGAAGGCCAGATCTGGGCCAACAGCAGTGAACTGCAATTCCTTCTGGAATCCATGTCAGAACCCGTTCCCATGAAGTTTCTCAGCGCCAGCGGCGATGCTCTGCTCTCGGCGCGGGAACTTGATGTAGTACGGTGCGTAGCCGAGGGACTCAGCAATCGGGAAATCGCTCAGCGGCTCAGCCTGAGAGAACACACCGTCAAGAACTATCTCTTCCGGATCTTTGACAAGCTGGGAGTATCCAGCAGAGTTGAAGTAGTTCTTTATGCCTTAGGCAACCACGCTTCGCCAAAAGCTGCCAGTGTCGAGGGCTCGAAGAAGGAAACCCTGCCTCCGGCCGTCA